>JAGWVL010000014.1 GCA_018970885.1 Actinomycetales bacterium | reverse complement strand
GCAGCAAACTTGGCAAAGTAATCGATCATGACACTTAAAGTCGAATTAGTATCTCCAACACAGCGCGTCTGGTCGGGCGAAGCAACATCGGTTTCTGCCCGCACAGTCGAAGGTGACATCGGTGTTCTCACCGATCACTCACCGCTCTTTGGAGTTCTAGTTGACGGGCAAGTTGTAATCCACGGAACCAATGGAGAAGCAACTGAGTTCAAGGTCAGCGGCGGATTTCTATCGGTCGCCAATAACCGTGTATCAATCCTTACGGAGTCAATTAACTAAATTAAAATAAGATTTTCAGTGTAGAAAAGTGTGTAGAAGTCAGAATTAATTTTCTAGCTCCGAAAAGATGAAGAAGCAACTACACACTTTTCTCCGCTAAAAATTAATTCTTTTAAATAGAAAAAATAAATCTACTCGCGGGTTACCTTAGCGCCGAGGCTTTGCAACTGCTCGGCAAAGTTTGGATATCCGCGGTCGACATGGAAAGCCTGATCCACCGTTGTTTCACCTTCTGCAACTAATGCGGCCAGAATCAATCCTGCACCTGCGCGGATATCGTGGGCCTCAACAGGTGCGCCAGATAGCTCTTCTACCCCTGTAATTGATGCGTGATGACCATCAACGCTGATTTGAGCTCCGAGACGGCTGAGCTCGTTGACAAACATGAAGCGGGATTCAAAGACATTTTCAGTAACCAATGAATGGCCATCAGCAATTGCGTTGAGTGCGATCACCATTGGTAGTAAATCTGTTGGGAATCCTGGGTAGGGAAGTGTTGCAACATCAATTGCTTGTGGTCGAACATCCATCTTGACCCGAATTCCATTTGCCGTTGTGGTGATGATTGCACCAGCAGAGGCCAACTTTTCTAGTGGAAGTTCCAAGTGCTCGGCAACCGCGCCATGAATCGTGATATCACCACGGGTCATCGCTGCAGCAAAGGCCCAGGTGCCACTGATGATGCGATCTGTAATTGTTGTGTGATCCGTTGGTAAGAGCTTTTGAACACCTGTAATTGTGATGACCGGGGTTCCTAGGCCTTCAATCTTTGCACCCATTGAAATCAAAAACTCACCAAGGTCGACGATGTCAGGTTCACGGGCAGCGTTGTCAATTGTAGTAATACCCTTTGCCAAAACAGCAGCGGTCATGATGTTCTCAGTTGCGCCAACACTTGGGAAATCCAATTCAACAGGTGCTCCCGTTAGTCCATGAGGTGCTTCTGCAATTACATAACCATGTTCAATATGGGCTTTAGCACCAAGTGCCTCTAATCCCTTTATGTGAAAATCTAAACCTCGAGATCCAATTGCATCTCCACCAGGAAGGGCAACATCTGCCTGTCCTACTCGTGCAACAAGTGGACCTAATACATTGATAGATGCACGCATCCTTCTGACAAGATCGTAATCAGCACGGTGTGCAGGATCTTGCGGAACATTGATAGTGACCGTATCTGTGCCTCGTACAACTGTGCATCCAAGTCGAGTCAATAAATCCGCCATGATGTCTACATCGGCGATATCTGGAACATTTCGAATTGTGGTGCTGCCGGTAGCCAATAATGAGGCAGCCATCAGCTTGAGAACAGAGTTTTTAGCCCCTGTAACAGAGACTTCGCCACGTAATGAGGTGCCGCCTTGAATGCGGAAGCGATCGTGGGATGCCATAGCCGCAGTCTACTTATAAGGTAAGCACATGGTTAATTTAACGCGTATTTACACAAAGACTGGCGATGACGGAACTACATCCCTAGGAGACATGTCTCGTACCTCAAAAAATGACCCACGTCTTGAAGCATATGCAACGGTCGATGAAGCGAACTCAACTATCGGAGTTGTACTTTCAACTGATCAGTTAACCGAAGATGTCCGCGCTCTGCTTGTACGAATCCAAAATGATCTCTTCGATGTGGGTGCAGATCTTTGTACACCAGTTGTAGATTCTCCAGCATTTGAACCCTTACGCGTTCTTGAATCTCAGATTACTTATTTAGAGGAACAAATCGATAAATACAACGCAGATCTTGAATCATTACGTTCATTTGTTTTGCCTTCAGGAACTGCAGCAGCAGCACATCTTCATGTCGCACGCACCGTTGTTCGTCGTGCAGAACGATGCACCTGGGCTGCAATCCACGCATTTGGTGGAGGAGTTAATCCATTAACTGCGAAGTACTTGAACCGTTGCTCTGATCTTCTCTTTGTTCTTGCACGCTTTGCCAATAAAGAGATCGGCGATCAGCTTTGGGTTCCTGGAGCTAACCGCTAAGGATTTACTGTGTAAGTTGTTCCCGGAACTTTTTCTTGTGGAACATCCTTTCGGCAGGAAGCCTTTATATTTGAGATTGAGTGCTCAAGCTCGATCGGCTCTTGGCTAATTATTAAAATAGTGGCGTACTTTTTTGCGCCAGTTTCCCCATAAGTTGTGCGAACTGTTCCAAAGGTTTTTTGAGTTTTGTCCTCAGCAGAGACAACACCCTTAACCGTTGAGGTCACAACCCACCAGGTACAGCCAGTACTTGATGCAACCTGTACCGCACCACAAGAAAACTTCTCACAGACTGGAGTTCCATCAATCTTGTTTGCCAAGGCACGGGTTAATGCCTTGTCATTAGATGCCAACCCCACTAACTCTTTAGCTGTTGGAATCTTGGCATAGGTATTTCCATCTTTGCTTTTGATAAAACCTTTAGGTGGCCATACCGGAGATGGCGATGGGGTGATCTTCGCTTTAGCCTTTGCAACTAGCGCTGTTGGAGCAGAGTGAGCCGCTGGCATAATCACGATCAGCGCCAGTATGAGTGCAATTACCCTTTTAATCGCGATCCCACTTGAACTTACGGACGCTGAAGAAAATTCCAATTACAAGCCATACCAACAGAATTACAGCGGTTCTTTCAGTTTCCCAGCTCTTAGCAACCTCTTGGGTTGCAAATGAGTCTGGCAAGAATACTGATCGCATGCCCTGCGTTAACCATTTCAACGGAAAAATCGCAGCCACTTGTTGCATCCATGAAGGTAGTTGGGTGAAGACAAAGAAGACACCGCTAAAGAACTGCAAAATGATCACGATCGGAGAGACAACTGCGGATGCACCACGGCCACTCTTTGGAACAATCGAAAAGGCAATTCCCAGCGCGGTCGAACATGCACTTCCCAAAAACACTAACCAAGCAAAGGTCAGCCACTTACCTGGATCTGTCGGCATCTCTAAGCCAAAGAAAAGCACACCAAATTCCAATAGCAAGAGAATCTGAACAACCATACTTGCAAAGATCAAGATTGCTTTTCCAATAAAGTAACTAGATGCTGGCATTGGGGTTCCACGCAAGCGCTTCAATGCACCAAACTCACGTTCCATCGGGATTGTGATCGCCAGTGCTTGAAAGCCGGTATTTACAAGACCTGAAGCGATCATTCCAGCTACAAAGTACTGAGAAAAAGTCACACCCGGTGCAATTGTGTCCTTGAAAACCGAGCCAAAGATTGCAAGCAAGATAACTGGAAATAACAGGGTGAAGACAACTGATTCACGTTGACGTGCAAATTGACGAATCTCTAAACCACCGCGGCGAATACCTAATTGAAGTGCGCTAGGAATCTTATTCATTAGCTCCTCCAATCATCTCTAGATAAATATCTTCAAGGGAAGGGCGGGTCACAATAAGCTCTGGGATCTCTCCATTGAAGGTGGCGGATAGCTTTGACACCAAGGCGGTTGGGTTATCCGTCTTTTCAGATTTAATTGCATCCCCATCACGCCACTGGACCGTTGCTTGTGAGGTAGCGCGTCCACCAAGATCAGCAGGGGTTGAAACCTCAATAATGACGCCGTTGTTAATGACTGCAACGCGATCTGCTAGCGCCTCGGCTTCATCCAAGTAATGGGTTGTTAGCAGAATCGAGGTTCCATCTGTTCGAAGTTGTTGGATTAAGGCCCAAAATGTACGTCGTGCTTCAGGATCAAACCCAGTTGTTGGTTCATCCAGGAATAACAGCTCGGGATTGCCAATAATTCCTAAAGCAACATCTAAGCGACGACGTTGGCCACCTGAAAGGGTTCGAATCAATGCGCCCTCTTTTTCCTTTAAACCTACGGAGTCAATGACTTCATCTACATTGCGCGGATTTGAGTAGTAACCACTGAAGTGTTTGATTGTTTCAATAACGGTTAAATCCCCAGCATCCGAGGAGCTTTGTAAAACAATTCCAATTCGATTTCGCCAAATACGTGATTCATGACCACGAGATTGCGGATCAAAGCCGATAACCGAGACTGAACCTGCATCCCGAGTTCGAAAACCTTCGAGAATTTCTACAGTTGTTGTTTTTCCCGCTCCATTTGGACCGAGTAATGAAAAAATCTCACCTTTTTCGATTGAAAGATCCACCCCACGTACAGCATGGACATCGCCGTAGCTTTTCTTTAGGCCTTTTACTTCGATGAGGCTCATGTGGCTACTTTACTATGCGAAAATACACCTGTGAGCCCGCGTAGAAACTACCCAAAGAAGCGACAAAAGCCCGAAGAACCTCGGGAGATTAACATCGCTTCAACGGGTGAGAGCGTGGAAGAACATAATGATGGTGTGTACATCGTTCGACGTTTAACAGGATCTGGATCAACTAAACCTTACAGATGTCCAGGATGCGATCAAATGATTCCATTAGCTACACCACATGTTGTTGCATGGAAAGAGCATGATGAGGACGGTCGCCGCCATTGGCACACAGCGTGTTGGACTAAGAAAGATAAGCGTCGCCCAAATACAGAGCGCACTCGTAACGCTCCACGTTTTTAAAGTTCAGAGAAACCTTTCGAACTAACCTAAACGACCCTTGAGAAACTTAGATGCTCGAACAATTAATCGATCAGTTCCAGAGGTGCGCTTAAAACTCAAAATCTTTAGCGGAAGATTGATCCGAGTTCTTACAACTGTTCGTGGGTAGGTGTACTCAAGCAATCCTTCGGGGCCATGAATTCGACCATAGCCACTGTCCTTTACGCCACCAAATGGCACAGATGAGATCGCAGCAAAGGAAAAGGTTGAGTTAATGGCAACCATTCCGCAGTGCAGTTGAGATGCGATCTTCTTACCTTGACGCTTGGACCAAATATTTGCACCTAAGCCGTAGCGAGAATTATTAGAGAGCTCTATAGCTTCCTTCATAGATTTAACACGATTAATAATGATTATTGGACCAAAAGTTTCTTCACGCACAGCAGTAGAGCTTTCGGGTACATCTACCAAAATGACTGGTTGCACAAATGGTTCCTGAATGGATTTCATACTTCCGTACGCGAATTTTCCACCATCTTTAATAGCAGCCTTGATGTGATTTGTAATAACACCTATTTGTGACGGCATGGTTGATGCACCGTAATTACCAGCTCCTGGTGCACCAGCCTTAAGAGTCGAGGCAAGTGCAATTGCCTTTTCAATAAAGATATCTGCGACCTTTTCATCGACATACACACGTTCTGCGCCAATGCAGGATTGACCCGCATTAGCCATAGCGGACCAGATAGTTGCATCCACCGCTCTATCGATATGTGCATCAGCTGCAACGATGACTGGATCTTTTCCACCACATTCAAGAACAACAGGGGTCATTTGTGTTGCACAGGCAGCTGCTACTAACTTCGCAGTTCGAGTTGAACCTGTAAAGGAGAGCTTGTTTATTGCCGAAGTACACAGTGCATTTCCGGTTTCGCCCAACCCTGTGATTGTTGTGAAAATTCCGGCAAATGGTGCGATGGCGTTGAAGCTTTCATTGATCCACATTCCAACACCTGGTGTGTACTCACTCGGCTTGAAAATCACGGTATTTCCAGCTGCTAATGCGTAGGCGATTGAACCCATGGGAGTGAAGATTGGATAATTCCACGGCCCAATTACTCCAACTACACCTACAGGTGAACGCTCAACTGTTGCTGACATATTTGCCATGAGCGCACCTGGTGCACGATGGGATGTGCGCATGATCTCTTCTGCATGACGGGCAGCCCAACCGATGTGATTAACTGTGTTAGCAACCTCTAATCGCGAATCACTAAGTGGCTTACCTGTTTCCAGCGAGATCAAATGTGCAATTTGTTCAACATTTTTAATGATGTAAGTGCTCCAGGCAAGAAGTGTTTTCTTTCGCCCACTAAACCCATGTTTAACCCATCCATCAGCTGCATCTCGCGCTTGTTCAACGACTGTTGCAACCTCTTTCGGTGTGAAAATCGGATAGCGACCAACAACTTCGCCGGTGGCTGGGTTAAATGAGTTAAAGGTTTTTGACATGTCATAAAGCCTAGTCGTGTATCGATAGGATTTGAAGCATGACTCAGACGGTTCGCCCAAGCAGTGTCTTTGAAGCGGTGCGAACCCCTTTCCATCTTCTTACTGAAGATGGTATCGATTTAATTGGTGAAGTTGCCGCACCTATTGGTGCTTCAAAAGGTGCGATTTTGTGTTTACATCCGCTTCCCACTGCGGGCGGAATGATGGATAGCCATGTGTATAAAAAAGCTGCAAATCGATTACCTGCAATGGCTGGAATAACTGTTGTTCGTTTTAATACCCGTGGAACGACAAGTGAAGCAGGATCCAGCACTGGTGAGTTTGATAATGGAAACTCTGAACGATTTGATGTTGAAGCGATGTTACGGTACTGCTTCGATAATTTAGAGTTGGAAAATGTTTGGGTTACTGGATGGTCCTTTGGAACAGATCTTGCTTTACAACATGCAAAGGATCCTCGGCATAAAGGCCTCATTCTCTTGAGTCCACCGCTACGTACTACAACAAATGATCAACTTGAGTATTGGAATACAGACCCTCGACCAATAACCGCGTTAGTTCCAGAACTAGATGATTACTTACAACCAGAGGCTGCGCGTGAAAGATTCGCAATTGTTCCAAAGCTAAAGATTATTGCTGTCGATGAGGCAAAACATTTGTGGCTTGGAGAACCTTCTGTCCATCGAGTTCTCTCTGAAATCACATCAATCGTTACGGGTGAACCTACAAGCCTTCCGCTTGAGTTTTAGGCGTTATTTGCTCGAGGAATCACAACTTCATCGAGAATCAGAATGATCGAAGCTGCCACAGGCACGGCTAGTAAGCCACCCACTAAACCTAGAAGAGAAGAACCGATCAGTGCTGCGATGATTGTCACCGCACCTGGAACGGAAAGTGTGCGTTTCATAATGCGTGGAGTAACTACATAATTTTCAATTTGAACGTAAACAACGTATGCCACGAAAGCAACGATGCCAATCAATAATGATTGAGATAGAGCAATGAGTGTGAAAACACCCGCGCCAATAAAGTGGCCAATCAGTGGAATCAAGGCAGCAACCAAGACAAACATTCCGATTGCGACTGGTGAAGGAAGCCCCAGAATCGTTGAAAGAATCGTGACAAAAACCGCTGCCATTGCTGCAATCACAATCTGACTTCCCACAAATGAGCCAACGCGAGCGATTACTGCGTTTGTCAGTAAACCAACGCGATCGCGACGACTAGCGGGAACCAATGAGAGTCCTAGGTTCACAGCTTGTGGCAATGAGGTGATGAAGTAAAGAGTCAACACCAAAATTGTTAGTGCGGTAAAGAACCCTGAAAGAACAGACTTACCAACACCGATGACGCCGCCAAATGTTGAAATTAATAATGTTCCATCTGAGGTGATGGAGTTTAAACGTGTTTGCAAGGTATCAATTAAGCCATATTGAGTATTGAGTTGCTTAATTGTTTCATTCTTCATCAAATCCTGAAGCAACTGTGGTGCATTCTCAATCAGATGAGTACCTTGGTTAATAACTGGTGGGATAACTACAAATGAAAAGAAAACCACAAAAAGAATTACTAAAGAAAAAATAACGGTTACAGCGGCGCTACGTGACAGGTTACGTTTTCTTAGCGCTTCAACGGCCGGATTTAACCCTGTGGCAAGGAACAATGCGATCAAGATCAGAACAAAAATTTGGCTAACGCTGGCAAGAGCGCGCATTAATACAATAGCTGTTAAGGCACCCAAGGTTGCAATGAACCCAAAGTAGAAGGGATGAGATCGGTTGATTGGAGCACCTAGCGTTCCATAATCTGCAGCGACCTTCTCTGCCTTCGGTGATCGAGTTGTTGCCTTTTTTATGCGCGCTGTAATAGCCATAGGGACATTCTAAAGTGAATAGATCACTCTTATTGAGACGTGGTGTTCATGTTCCCGACACATTTATGCGAGAGAATACCGACCATGGCGTTGCGCATTACGGGCATAGGCGAGGAGATCGCAGCTGTTACTGGCCTACCCTGGCATTTGCCCTTGGAAGAGTGGCCAGAAGATCCAGCCCTTGCGGAAAAACGTGGTATTTCTCGACATGTTGTGCGCCTTGTGCGTGCAAGCAATGACCCTGATGCCGAAGTTTATGCGGTTAAAGAGACTGTGTCAGAGTTTGCAAATCGCGAGTACAAGATTTTACGTGAATTAACTCATCTTAATGCTCCTTGTGTTGAACAAGTTGCGGTGGTTGAAGGTCGAGTTGATGCAAATGGCGAAGAGCTCCCTTGTGCGATCGTTACTCGATTTTTGCCATATTCATTGCCTTATCGAGTGCTTTTATCGGGTGCAGTTACCGCACACGAGATCACAACTATGGCCAGTGCGTTAGCGCTGCTCTTGGTCAGATTGCACCTTTTGGGTTTTTGGTGGGGAGATTGCTCTCTTTCTAACACCTTGTTCCGCCGCGATGCAGAGGGGTTTGCTGCCTATCTTGTTGATGCCGAAACAGGTGAGTTCCAGAAAAATCTTAGTGACGGGCAACGCGAACATGATTTAGATATCGTTCACTTTAATGTTGCTGCAGAGCTTGAGGATTTAGCTCTGTCTGGAGTTTTGTATCCGGGTATGGAGCCGGTACGCGCATCTGAAGCCGTCATTCGTCGCTATCGTCGAATCTGGGCTGCACTGAAGGAAAGACAGCTATTGGATCCAAAGGATCGTCACGCCGTTGAAGGTGCAATGCGCCAATTACATGATCTTGGATTTGCAGTTGAAGAGGTGGCGATCACTATTGATGGCGATACCCAAATGATTTCATTCCAACCAAAGCTAGTTGCTGCTGGTTATCACACACAACGACTGCGGGATTTAACAGGCCTTGAAGCAGAAGAGTTGCAGGCTAAGCGCTTACTTGCATCATTTGATCGATACAACGCACGCGAAAACAAACTTGGAATTAGTGTTCAAGAGATGGCTAAGAAATGGATAGCAGAGGTTTTTGAGCCAGTAATTAGCAGAGTGCCTGATCACATGAGAGGTCGTGTAGAGCGAGCACAAATGTTCCATGAAATCCTTGAAAATCGCTGGTATTTGAGTGAAAAAGCAGGGTACGACGTTGGATTAGATGAGGCTACAGACAATTATTGTGCCGAAATCCTGCCTCTTCGTCGCGACTCAGGCGTTGATATTGTTGTTGAATAGATAAGATGGCAACATGAGCTTGCCGCCTAACTTTGGTCAAGCCTTTGATTTGAGTTCATTAACTAGGCCAAAGGTAGATCCATCGATTCCGATGCCTGGAATCGAAGTATCTGTTGAAAACATAAGTAGCGACATCCTTCCCTTATCTCTTTTGCGTCCGGTAATTGTTGTGATGTGGTCTCCTCGATCACCAGAATCTGTAGAGGTGGTCAAACTTCTTGGAAAACTCGAGGTAGATTACAAAGCTGCCTTTTCACTTGCACGAGTTGATGTTGAAGCCCAGGCTCAAGTGGCTCAAGCATTTCAAACCAAAACAATTCCTTATGCGGTAGCAATTATTGCCGAACAAATGGTTCCATTATTTGAACAGGCTTACCCAGAAGCACAAGTAAAGATGGTTATTGATAAGGTCATTACTCTTGCAGTAGAACAAGGTATCGGCCAAGCCCCAGTTGAGCAGATGGAAGCAGAAGAGATCGAAGCTATGGAAGCGCTCGAATCTGGAAATTACATCGCTGCAGAGGCCGCATACAAGAAGTGGCTCGCACGCAAACCATCTGAAAACCTTGCGAAGTTGGGTTTGGCACAGACACAGTTGTTGATACGCACCGAAGGTTTACAGCTCGACGAAGTAATAATTGAGGCCACAAATAATCCAACTGATATACATCTACAACTAAAAGCGGCAGATGTTGAAATGGTAAATGGTGGAGTAGAGGCGGCCTTTACCCGTTTACTTCATGCGATTCGTGCAACATCGGGGGATGAACGCGCAAAAGTGAAAGATCATCTGCTCAACCTCTTTGCATTAGTTGACCAAGGTGACCCACGTTTGGTGGCCGCTCGTAAAGAGCTAGCCAGTGCGTTGTTTTAATGAAATCTTTGGGCACAGATAGAGAAATCAACCTTCTCAAGGCACTCTTTTTCCTATTTGGAATTCAGATTATGTCCTGGGTCCCACGCTTTCCAGAGGTAAAGGCAAATCTTCAGCTCTCAAATGGTCAATTTGGCTCGCTTCTAAGCCTTGGGTCTATCGGAAACCTGACATCACTTTTGATTGTCGGACATCTTGTTCATAAGTTTGGTGCTCGCCAAATTATGCAGATTGCAGCTTTAACAATGGCTGTGAGTTTGAGCTATTTAACACATAGCACATCTAGTTTGCTCTTTTTAATATTCATTATTCTGCAAGGAGCATCAATATCTGCTTTTCACATTTGTATCAACTCTCAAGGATTCCACTTTCAAGATAGAACGAAACGACAAGTAGTTACCTTGCTAAGCGGTTTCTGGAGTAGTGGAGCGCTCATTACCTCAATCCTTGCCGGATTTATGGTAGATCGCGTTGAACTAGGAAATTATTCAAATTTCTTAGCGGCTATTTGCTTGATAGCGATGCTGTACATAATTAATGAGTTAGCTCCCAATCTTGTTAAGGCTAATGCAAATCCAGATTCCGATCATCGGATCAGTGATATGTTTAAAGGATTCAAGATTGATGGTCTAGTCTCTGGCGGACTTTTGTGCGCCATCATGCTGGAGTTTGCAATTGGTGACTGGGCTGCCATCTTTGTAAAAGAAGACATGGGGATTAAAGGTGGAATAAACACTCTGCCTTATATCTTATTTACAGTTGCAATGATCATCGGACGATTGAATCTTCATAACCTATTAGAGCACCACACGATCCATGAATTAGCAGTAAAGGCTTCTTTAATCTCAGGGATTTCGTTTATTGCTGGAATTCTTGGGGTTACTATCACTGGGACATCAAACAAAACCCTGGTGATTGTGATTCTTTCAATCAGCTTCACAATCGCAGGTCTTGGCTCCTCATTCTTGGGTCCCTCAGTCATGAACGCTGCAAATACACGCTCCAAGTTCCCATCTAGCGTCGTTATCGGCCAGATTGGTGTCATCAATATTTCATTGGTGTTTGTGGTGCGTTGGGTGATTGCTTGGACAGCGCAAGCGACTTCCTTGACTTTTGCGCTACTTATTCCAGCGGTTATGTTGTTAACTGTTCCTTACTTTGCAAGGATCTTTAAGAACGCTTAAACCAAATTGTCGCTAGTGGTGGAATCCGCACCGATGCAATTTGAGAAGCCCCAACAATTACCGGCTCATTTCTGACGCCGCTTCCGCCAAATCTAAGATCATCTGTATTGAGTATCTCGGTCCAGATTCCTGCATTTGGAAATGGAAGCTGGTAATTCTCATGAGGTACAGGTGAAAAATTGGTGACAGAGACTATTGAAGAAGCGTTTTCATCCCAACGCGCAAAGGCGAGAACATTTGCCGCTCCATCATTTCCGACTAACCAAGTGAATCCCTCAGGGTTTGTATCTTTTTCCCACAATGCAGCTGTTGCTTTATAAATAGCGTTGAGTTCAGCTACAGTTTTTTGAATGCCTTGATGTTCTGCATACTCAGTTAAGTACCACTGCAATCCAACGCTTTCATTCCATTCATCATTTTGTGCAAATTCGCTACCCATGAACAGTAATTTCTTACCTGGATGCGCCCACATAAATCCATACAGCGCTCTTAGGGTCGCAAGCTTTTGCCAACGATCTCCTGGAAATTTATTAACTAACTGACCTTTTCCGTGCACAACCTCATCATGAGATAGCGGAAGCATGAAGTTCTCACTCCAGGCATACAAGATGGAGAAGGTAATCTCATTGTGGTGATAGACGCGATGGACTGGTTCATGTGACAAATACTGCAAAGTGTCATGCATCCAACCCATGTTCCACTTAAAACCAAAGCCAAGTCCACCACCGGCAGTGTCACCAGTTACGCCAGACCAAGCAGTTGATTCCTCAGCAATCATCATGATGCCGGGATGGGTTTTATAAGCGGTAGAAGTGGCTTCTTGAAGCAGTTGAACCGCTTCTAAGTTTTCACGGCCACCATGCTTATTGGGCAACCATTTGCCTTCTTCACGTGAGTAATCCAAGTACAGCATCGAAGCAACAGCATCCACTCGTAAACCATCGATGTGAAACTCTGTTAGCCAATACAAAGCACTTGCTACAAGAAAATTCCGAACCTCGTTACGACCAAAGTTAAAGATCAGGGTTCCCCAATCAGGGTGCTCACCTAAACGTGGATCTGCATGCTCATACAAAGCGGTTCCATCAAACTTTGCCAAAGCCCATTCATCCTTAGGAAAGTGAGCTGGTACCCAATCCAAGATAACTCCGATGCCAGCGTTGTGCAGCGCATCAACTAAAAACTTGAACTCATCAGGAGAACCAAATCGAGATGTTGGTGCAAAGAAAGAGGTTACTTGGTAACCCCACGAAGGCCCGTAAGGGTGCTCTGTTACGGGCAGGAACTCAACATGTGTAAATCCTTGTTGTTGAATGTATTCAACTAATTCGATAGCAAGCTCTTTGTAACTTAAACCAAGCTTCCAAGAACCAAGGTGAACTTCATACACCGATACCGCCGAACGCCAAGGCTGAAATTGTAAGCGTTGTTCAATCCACAAACCATCATTCCATTGGTATTGCGACTCTTCCACAACAGATGCAGTAAGTGGTGGTATCTCAGTTGCCCGTGCCATGGGATCGGCATGATCAACCCATCGACCATCAACCCCACAAATTGCAAACTTATATTTAGTTCCGGCGCAAATATCAGCGACAAAGATCTCCCAGATACCTGAAGATCCAATGCGATGCATCTGATGTGAGTTGCGATCCCAATAGTTGTGATCGCCTATCAAGGAAACTGCTTGTGCATTAGGCGCCCATACTGAAAAAGCTGTACCTAGTAATGCTCCTGAAGCATCTCGCTTTACCTGTGCTCCAAGTGCTTTCCACAGCTGTTCATGGCGGCCTTCAGCAATCAAATACAGATCAAGCTCGCCTAAGGATGAATGTGGGTTAAGAAATGAGACAGAATGATGATTGTTCTCGCCCTGACCCTTAAAGAACTTAGAAAATACGCCCACGTTAGATCTTTACCGAAACAATATGAGCAACTTTTCCAACGGGACGTGTTGGATTGAGAGAAACATATGTGTGTGGACTCCAGGTCATGGCGGAGTTATCCAGTAAATCCTTAACCTCGAACTCATTAGCGTTAAAACCAAGAGCCTCCATATTCCAATGAACCGTTGTTCCTTGGGCAAAACTTGGATCAAGGTTTACAACAACCAAAACTAGATCTTTGCCTTCGCGCTTGGAGTACGCGATGATCGCATCAGAATCGGTGTCATGGAAAGTTAGATTACGTAGACGCTGCAGAGCAGGGTGTGCTTTGCGAATGGCATTAAGTTGTGCCACAAAGGGAGCAAGTGTTAAACCCTTCTTACCGGCACCCTCCCAGTCGCGAACCTTGATTTCGTACTTTTCAGAATCCATGTACTCTTCGCCACCTTCTTTAAAGACGCGGTGTTCATACAGTTCATAGCCGGCATACATACCCCAAGATGGAGTAAGTGTTGATGCAAGCACGGCACGTAAAGCAAACATTGCAGGGTTTCCATCTTGTAAATGAAAAGGATTAATGTCAGGGGTATTGACCCAGAAGTTTGGGCGGAAGAATGCACTGGTTCCTTGTGCTACTTCGCGACCGTATTCGATTAATTCCCACTTACTAGTGCGCCAGGTAAAATATGTATAAGACTGGTGGAATCCAGCTTTACCTAATGCATGCATCATCGCAGGGCGGGTAAAAGCTTCAGCCAAAAAAACGACTTCTGGGCTTTCTTTGTACACGATCGCCAATAAGTCCTGCCAGAAGTGCACCGGCTTGGTGTGAGGATTATCTACACGGAAGATTTTTACACCCTTTGATACCCATAAACGGATAATTCGCAAAACTTCGTTTCGGATTCCTTCGTAATCATCGTCAAAGTTAATGGGATAAATATCTTGATACTTCTTGGGAGGATTTTCAGCGTATGCAATCGTTCCATCAGCGCGCTTGTTAAACCATTCAGGATTGCTCTTCACCCAAGGATGATCAGGTGAGGTTTGAAGCGCTAAATCCATGGCAACTTCAAGGCCTTGCTTACCTGCAGCTTTAACAAAATCCTCAAAATCCTTCATCGTTCCAAGTACTGGATTGATCGCATCATGCCCGCCATCAGAGTTACCGATCGCCCAGGGAACACCACAGTCATCTGCCTTTGCATCCAAAGTGTTGTTCTTACCTTTGCGATGAGAGATACCAATTGGATGTACTGGTGGTAAATACAAAACATCAAACCCCATAGCGGCAACACCAGCTAAACGCTTTGTGGCTGTTGCAAAAGTTCCACTAGTGATTGATCCATCTGGATTTCTAATTGCGCCTTCGCTGCGCGGAAAAAATTCATACCAAGATCCAACTAAAGCGCGATCTCGGTCGGCGCGCACTGGATACTTTTCAGATTCACCGGTTACGGTTCGGTACTGGGATGTGCTTGATGCCTTGATGACAAAGTAGAAATCACCTTCAGATGGAACTGTAAATTGTCCTTCATATCTATCTGTTCCTGGCCAACGTTGAATGAGCGGCTGACAATCAACCATCTTCTCTTTCGCGTTATATAAACAAACCTCAGCGGTAAGTGTTTCGTGACCTTCAATAATAATTGTTGCCGATACCGAGATGCTCTCTTTTGCGATCGCCTTTACCGCAACAAATTCTCCCCCGAAGAAAACCGCGGGGGAGATATCTATGATAGGAATTCTAGAGATCAACCCGATCCTTCTGTATTGCCAGCATCTGCAGCTGAGACATCATGGATACGATACTTATCCATTGCCTTGGTGACAATGCTTTGCTTGATTTCACCTTGGTTACAAAGTTGCTGCAACACGGCGATTGCGATTGATTCTCCATCAACCTTAAAGTGACGGCGTAACGCGCCACGTGTATCTGAAAGTCCAAAGCCATCAGTTCCAAGTGAATAAAAAGGTCGTTCAACCCAAGGCGATACCTGATCTTGCACAGCGCGCATAAAATCACTGACCGCAATTACTGGACCCTTTGTGTGTGCCAACTTTTTGGTGATGTAGGCAGCACGACGATCTGTTGGGTTAAGAAGGTTATGGCGATCTGTTTCCAGACCATCGCGACGAAGCTCGTTCCATGAGGTCACAGACCAAACAGATGCGTTAACACCCCAGTCATCTGCTAGAAGTTGCTGAGCCTTGATAGCCCAGTTAACTCCAACACCAGATGCCAAGATTTGCGCGTTTTTCTTTCGTGAACTCTTTGCAGGTGAGTACAAGTAAATTCCTTTGAGCAATCCATCAACATCTAGATTCTCTGGCTCTGCAGGATGTACATAAGGTTCGTTGTAAACGGTGAGGTAGTAAAAAATGTTCTCACTGTTCTCACCATACATACGACGAAGACCATCTTTAACAATGTGGCCTAGTTCAAAAGCAAACGCTGGGTCATAGGCAACAACTGCTGGATTGGTTGCAGCAAGCAAATGCGAGTGACCATCTTCATGTTGCAAACCTTCACCATTAAGTGTTGTACGCCCAGCGGTAGCTCCGACAACAAAGCCACGAACCATTTGATCTGCAGCTGCCCAGAATGCATCTCCTGTGCGCTGGAATCCAAACATTGAGTAGAAGATGTAAATAGGAATCATCGGTTCATCATGAGTTGAGTATGAAGATCCAACAGCGGTAAATGAAGCAACAGAGCCAGCCTCGTTAATACCTTCGTGAAGAATTACACCTGAAGTCGATTCCTTATAGGACAGCATCAATTCCCGGTCGACAGCTGTGTACTTCTGACCATGTGGGGAGTAGATCTTCATTGTCGGGAATAAGGAATCCATACCAAAGGTACGAGCCTCATCAGGAATAATCGGAACAATGCGATTACCCAAGCCCGAGTCCTTAACAAGATCTTTCAACATGCGAACAAATGCCATGGTTGTGGCAATTTCTTGTTGTCCAGAACCTCGCTGGGCTGATTCATAAACAGAATCTGCAGGCATTGTTAATGGACGAGATTTTGAACGACGCCGTGGAATTGAGCCACCAAGCTCTGCACGACGTTCTGCAAGGTACTGAGCCTCTGGTGAATCTGCCGCAGGCTTGTAGTAAGGAGGTAGGTACTTATCTAACTTCTCATCTGGAATATCCAAGTGCAATGTATCGCGGAATTTCTGAATGTCTTCTAGTGTCATTTTCTTCATTTGGTGAGTTGAGTTACGACCTTCGAAGTGAGAACCAAGAGTCCAACCCTTAACAGTCTTAGCCAAAATAACTGTTGGTCGACCATTCTTTTGTGTAGCCGCGGTGTATGCAGCAAATAGCTTTTGATAATCATGTCCACCGCGCTTGAGGTTCCAGATTTGATCATCTGTCCAATTAGCAACCATCGCGGCTGTGCGTGGATCGCGACCGAAGAAGTTATCGCGGACATACTTTCCTGATTCCGCCTTAAATGTTTGATAATCACCATCAAGGGTTTCATTCATAATCTTTACAAGTGCACCTTCACGATCCTGGGCTAATAATGGGTCCCAGCCGCGACCCCAAACAACCTTAATAACATTCCAACCAGCGCCACCAAAGATCGATTCGAGCTCTTGGATGATCTTTCCATTTCCGCGAACCGGACCATCAAGGCGTTGCAAGTTACAGTTAATAACAAAGGTTAAGTTGTCTAACTTCTCGCGAGTTGCAAGACCGATCGCTCCCAATGTATCTACTTCATCCACTTCACCATCACCAAGGAATGCCCAAACGTGTTGATCACTCGTATCTTTGATTCCACGGTTATGTAAGTAACGGTTGAATCGTGCTTGGTAAATTGCGTTAAGTGGTCCAATACCCATTGACACAGTTGGAAACTGCCAGAAATCTGGCATCAAACGTGGGTGAGGATAAGAAGAAAGTCCGCCACCTTGATGTGAAAGCTCTTGACGGAAACCATCGAGTTGGTTCTCAGTTAAACGTCCTTCAAGAAATGCACGTGCATACATTCCGGGACTTGCATGTCCCTGGAAAAAAATCTGATCTCCACCACCTGGGTGATCCTGTCCGCGGAAGAAGTGGTTGAAACCAACTTCATACAGCGCAGCAGATGATGCATAGGTAGAGATGTGGCCACCAACGCCAACTCCTGGACGCTGTGCGCGGTGCACCAACATTGCTGCGTTCCAGCGATTGATGCGGCGAATCTTTCTCTCTAAATCTTCATCGCCAGGAAACTTGGCTTCATGCTCTGGCGGAATAGTGTTGATGTAATCGGTAGTGCGAAGGGAAGAGATTCCAACATTTCTTTCGTGGGCGTGGTTGAGGAGATTGAGCATTAAGTAGCGAGCGCGGACTGGACCTGCAGCCTTGAGTGCGGCATCAAAGGAGGCTCTCCATTCAGCTGACTCAGACGGGTCTGTATCAACTAGCTGCTCAATATTAAGATCTGGCGCCTCGAAGTTTTCGCTCATGGGGTTATTCTCGCTCTTATTACCCCGTAAGTGGAAATTGGAGGGGTGTGAAATTAAGCCAGTCTTCCTCTTGCGCTCAGCCCCGCCAAAGTGTGGACTTAGCCTGTGCCTACACGTATGGGATTGGCCAAGGATGACCTTGTTTTAGAGGTTGGCCACGATAGCGACTGTGATTCCACACTTCGGGATCAAATTATGGAGATCACAGGGACCAAGTTCTTAGAAGGATCAACCACTGAGGTTGTGGATGCGGTCATCATCTGGTGGCGTGATGGTGATGGGGATTTAGTGGATGAGTTAATGGATGCACTCACATATTTGTCTGAAACTGGACCTATTTGGGTATTGACACCAAAGGTTGGACGCGAAGGACATGTTGAACCGAGTGATATCCAAGATGCTGCACCAATAGCAGGACTAAGTGTTACATCTACCATTGCGCTCGCCAAAGATTGGACCGCAACTCGTTTAGTGGCACGTAAAGCGGGCAAGAGGTAAGTTTGCGACATGACTTTAACTATTGGACAAGCCGCACCAGATTTTGAAATTGCAAACCAGCATGGAGAAAAGGTTTCACTCTCCTCATTTAAGGGGCAGAAGAATGTATTGCTGATGTTCTATCCCTTTTCATTCACAGGGACATGTACCGGCGAACTATGCGCAATTCGTGATGATCTTTCATCATTTCAAAATGATGATCTTCAATTACTTGCAATCTCTTGTGATTCACCATTTACCCAACGTGTTTTCGCAGAGAAAGAGAATTATCAGTTTCCAGTTCTCTCTGATTTCTGGCCACATGGAGAAGTTGCAAAGGCGTACGGAGTATTTGAAGAGTCAAAGGGTTGTGCATTACGCGGAAGCTTTCTGATTGATAGAGAAGGAATTCTTCGTTGGGAAGTTAAGAATGGCTGGGCAGCGCGTGAAAACGCTGATTACAAGGCGGCAATTGCTGCTCTATAAGCGTAATTTAGGAGATTGTGGGCTCGTAAGTTAAGATTTGGGTCTGCAATGTCGGGTGGTTAGCTCAGTGGTAGAGCGTCTCGTTTACACCGAGAATGTCGGGGGTTCGAAACCCTCACCGCCCACAGAAGATTTTTTTGAACTTTCTAATCTCATTTCCCTAAATCGCATAAGAGTGAATGCAGCGTGTAGCCGTACCTCTTCATTATCGGACTCAGAAGCTTGTTGCAGAGGCTTAACAATGACTTCTCCCAAAGCACACAAGAATCTGGTGAGATCAAACTGCACATCAGAATCTCCACGTCCAAGTTGGCTTACTAATACTTGAGTAAGTGCAGATTTTTCATGATCGGGAACCAATACCGATGCAGCACGCCAAGCGGTTACCGCAATTGTGTCCAGTGGATCAAAATGATGTTTTGTTGTGATTAATGAATAGAACTGCTTATCACCGATTTTGGACAATGTATGCAGAGCCTGGCTTCTAGCTTGAGGGTTATCTGAGTCCAATTCAGATTTAAGTCTTTCTACAACCTTGTTGATTTCATGACGCATCAGCGCCCATGACAAGGTGTCTCTCACGAAAAAATCTTGTTCATGTGCACATTGAGAAATCAGGAGTTCAATTTGTGCATCTTCTGGGTAGGTACCTGCCGCTAAAACCGCCTGCAAACGCACAGATTTATCTGGAGATTCCAAAAGTGCTTTCAGGGTTGCCACGTGAAAACGTTATCAGGCTCCTAATCTCTATTTGGCAATCACAACCGGCTGACCTAAACTTAAGGCACACTTACATAAGCGGTCGGGGGGATATTTGATGAAGGCATCTCCAAGTGACCAGCGCTCAATTTTGGATATTGCACGTTTTGATCAACAGACAAACTCCTTGCGCCATAAAGCAGCAAATCTTCCAGAGTTAGCAGAGATAGCAAGCACAACGATTAAAGCAAATAATGCCCGCGACCTTCGCATTGCCGCAGAGACAGAGCTCAACGATGTAAAGCGCGAATTGCTGCGTGCTGAAGCAGATGTTGAGCAGATCGTTTCTCGCATTACTCGTGATGAAGCTCGTCTAATAGGTGGGAGTGCCTCACCCAAGGAATTAGAGCAACTACAGCATGAAGTTGGAACACTAGGTGCTCGCCGAGCAGAACTTGAAGAAATCGAACTAGAAATAATGATGCGCGTTGATGCCATCAACGAGAACATCGCAGCGTTGAAGGCAGAGGAAGCCGAGCATGCTGCTTTAATTGCAGAGCTTGAGATTCGCAAAGAGAACGCTTTAACCATTCTTCATAATGATCTTGATGCAATTGCAAAGGATCGCTCTGAGACTATTAATACGATAGATAAGGCCTTGGTTGATCTCTATCAAAAAATCAAAGAAACAACGGGTGGAGCAGGTGCGGCTGCGCTTTCGGCAGGATCATGTACGGGCTGCAACCTTTCCATTAACGCCGTTGAAATTAAGCGCATGGCAGATTTGGCAGAAGATGAGGTTGTACGTTGTGAAGAGTGCCGATGCATCTTGGTGCGTGGAGTTTAAGTGGCACGTCATTTCTTATTAACAGCCGATGGTGGATCTCGGGGTAACCCTGGACCTGCAGGGTACGGTGCGGTCATCACCGAAAATGGAAAGATAGTTGCCGAGTTATATGACTTTATTGGGATAGCGACAAACAATGTTGCTGAATACAGCGGATTAATCGCTGGTTTAACAGCGATTCATGAGATCGATGCCAATTCGACCATTGATGTAAAGATGGATAGCAAACTTGTTGTTGAACAGATGACAGGCCGCTGGCAGATTAAACATGCTGACATGAGGGTATTAGCCCAATCTGCACGTGCTGCTCACAATCCATCACTTGTTAGTTATACCTGGATTCCCCGTGAGGAAAATTCACATGCAGATCGCCTTGCAAATAAGGCGCTAGATCAAAAAGCTGGTGGTGGAGAAGTAGTTCAAATTCAACAGAATTACTTAACAGAGCGACTTCTGTCAGGTGAAAAAGCGACAACAATCTTTTTGATACGTCACGGTGAAACAATTTTGACACCTTTTAAAAAGTTTTCAGGTGATGGCCCGTTAAACCCAGAGTTAACCAAAACTGGACTAGAGCAAGCAGAGAAAGTTGCCACAGCAGTGGCAAATTTGAATCCAGAGGTAATCATCGCTTCTCCACTGAAGCGAACAGCGCAAACTGCCGAAGCACTCTCTCGGAAAACTGGCTTGCCTATTGTCTTTGAGGAAGCCTGGATTGAGTGTTCCTTTGGTATCTGGGATGGACTATCAATTGAAGAGGTAAAGCAACAACACCCAGCTGATTACCAAGCATGGATCTCTTCAACGGGGTTTGCTCCACCTGGAGGCGAGTCTTATGACAACGTTGCTCTACGAGTTGATGCAGCCTTAAGTCAGATTGCCGCCGAATATCCGGGTCAACGTGTAGCGGTTGTTACTCACAATGGCACCATTAAATCCGCAGCAAAGGTAATTGTTGGCGCACCAGCTGAATCAATCTTTCACATCGATGTTTCGCCATGTTCCATCACAACGGTGAGCATCTGGCCAAGTGATGGATTGCGTGCATTGCGAACCCTCAACGAGCAGGGGCATTTACTCTAATTTTTGACCGCCGATAGCATGATCTCCACGCATGAATCTTGGGAAATACTGAAAATTCGCCTAGAGTATGACCACCCTCGAGGAGCAAACAGCTCTTCAATCCATGCAATGGCCCTCGTCGTTGCAGATTAATTAAAGGATGGTTTACATGAAGGTACAGAAACTTGGAAAGAGCGCTGCAGTTCTGGCTGCTCTTGCCCTTGCTCTCGGTGGAACAGTTGTTTCAGCGCAGGCTGCACCAGCTACTTACATCGATTGCCAGCTATTTGGTGCTGGCGAGCCTGATCACATTGATCCAGCTCTAACATCGACACTAGTTGGCGCAAACGTAGCAACAATGTTGTTTGATGGTCTAACAGATACAGATGCAAACGGAAACCTTTACGGTGAAGTTGCATCAAAGTGGACTACTAAAGACGGTGCAAAGACTTGGGTCTTTACATTAAAGAAGAACCTCAAGTTCTCAAATGGTGAAGCAGTTCTACCTTCATCATTCGTCAATGGTTGGAAGCGCTCAATGGATTCCAAGTTGGCTTCAGAGGTTGCATACCATGGTGACTTCATCTTGGGTATGAATGCATACTCAACTGGTAAGGGCGCATGGCCAGCATCATCTGTAGTTGCAGATGACAAGGCAATGACACTTACAGTGAAGATGGAAAACCCAACTGCAGACTGGCCATCAATTGTTGGTCACTCAGTATTTTCACCAATCCCAACAACAATGATTGGTGCATCTGACAAGGTTGAAGAAGATGGAACCAAACTAGTTGGTAACGGACCATTCATGTTGGAAAAGGCAATTACAAAGCGTGCAGGTGGCGAAGTTGTAATCGTGCCAAACCCTAACTACGGTGGAAAGGCTTCACTTCTTTCAAAGGTTACATTCAAGATTTCATCTGATGTAAACGCTGCATACAATGCATTTGCATCAGGTCAGTGTGACAACGGTCCAATTCCAGCAGGACGCTACTCAGAGCTTCTAGGTAAGTGGGGAACTAAGGGTGTTAAGACAACTCTTGGAACCGACTACTGGGGCTTTAACTGGGAGGATCCAACAGTTGGTGGAACAAAGAACAAGTACCTACGTTCTGCAATTGCCAAGGCAATTGACCGCGATCAGATCTCATCAGTTATCTACCAGGGTGTACGTAAGCCTGCATCAGGCCTACTTCCACCAGGACTTCCTGGCTACAAGGCAGGACAGGGATTAACTAGCTCACGAGATCTAGATGGCGCAAAGGCTGATTACAAGAAGTGGTTGGATCTTGGAAACAAGACTCCTGCTCCAATCCGTCTGTCATACAACGATGGTGCAGGTTGGGACAAGGTTGCTTCAATCATCATTGCAAACCTTAAGGATGTTGGAATTCCAGCAAAGCTAGATCCATTCCCAGCCGACGGAACCTACTTCTCTAAGATGCGTAAGGGACAAGGACAGATGATTCGTGCTGGTTGGTTCGCTGACTACGCAATCGCTGATAACTTCTTGTACCCACTTCTTCACTCAAACTCAATTGGTGGAGATAACCTTGAGCGTTATAGCAGCTCAACATTTGACGCACTGATTAACTCAGCTCGTTCATCAACTAACAAGTCATTTGCACAGAGCCAATACCGTCGTGCTGAGGTACAAGCTCTACGTAGTGATGTAGTTATTACACAGACCGTAAACCGTGGAATTGCAGCGGTGCTTGCTCCAAGCACATCTGTATTCCCAATCACTCCACTCGGAATGATTGTTTTCGATCAAATCGTTAAGAACTAATCTAAGTTCCTAAAAGTGAGGGGCTCTCTTTTGAGAGCCCCTCACTTCGGCTTAAACCCCTTGCAAAACCAAGTATGATTGTGGGACATGTTTACTTACACGATTAAGAGATTGCTCCAGAGCCTTATAGTCGTATGGGCGGCTGTTACATTGATGTTCGCTCTCTTTTTCATTATTCCTGGAGACCCAATTTCACTTAAAAGTGGAGAAAAATCTTTACCGCCCGAGATTCTGGATAACATCGAGAGAAAGTACGGATTAGATAAGCCAACTTATGTTCAATATTTCCGCTTTTGGGGCAATTTGTTCCGCGGAGATCTTGGCTACTCATATAAGAATGACAAATCTGTCAACACAATTTTGCATGATGGACTTTCAACAAGTGCACGCCTGCTTTTCTGGGGAGCTTTGTTCCAGCTGATCATCGCCTTAGCTGTTGGTTTAACGAGTGCTATTAAGCGTGGATCTTTGGGCGACCGCCTAGGAACAGTGTTTTCCGTAGGTATTCAGGGCATTCCTGTATTCGTATCTGGCCTTCTTGCTCAATACTTATTTGGAGTTCTTCCATTCCAACTTGGTTGGGATTGGCTCAATTTCTTTAAACCATGGCCACAAACCTGGACTCTCGGAGTAATTCCAACCGATGGTTGGAAAGGGATAATCCTTCCGGCACTTGTTGTGGCGGTCGTTGATGCAGCTTTTATCGCCCGCATGCTTCGCTCATCTTTGTTAGAGGTCTTGCGCGCCGATTACATTCGTACAGCTTTTGCTAAAGGACTATCTGCTCGTCGTGTCTGGTTTCACCACGCATTACGTAATGCGCTCATACCGGTTGTTACTGTTTATGGAACATCGCTCATTGCAATCTTTGGAGTTGCAGTTCAGACAGAGAAGGTTTTTTCCTTACCGGGTATGGGTTCAACCATTGCTGACTCTGCGCTTTCACAAGATGCACCCGTAGTTTTAGGTCTGGCGATTGTTGTGATTTCTTTCGGAGCATTAGTAAATCTGATTGTGGATTTGAGCTATGCACTCATTGATCCACGTATCAAGATCGATGCCAAGGCGGTGCATTGATGTCAATGGAGGAACAAGTCCCTATTTCCTTGTCATATTGGCAAGATGTGCGCAAACGTTTCTTTGGAAATAAAATTTCCATCGTTGGTTTAGTCATATTGGTTGTGCTTATAATCGCTGGAATCATTGGGCCTTTTATTAGTGGTTGGAAGTATGACGAACTAGGGCCGGATATTCTGGTTGGTCCAGGAAGTAACGGTCACTGGTTTGGAACCGATGATTTAGGTCGTGATATTTTCACACGTGTTACCTTTGGTATTCGCCTATCACTCACAGTTGCCATCGTTGTTACTGTGATCTCAGTATTAGTGGGTGTAACTCTTGGTGGTATCGCCGGTTACTTTGGTGGATGGGTTGATACGCTCATTAGCCGTTTCATTGATACCTGGCAGGTAATCCCATTTGTATTGATTGGCTTTGCAATTATCACTGTATTTGGCTCATCTTTCTGGGTTATCGTTGCCGCACTTGTTTTTACAGGGTGGTACTCAACAACCCGTTTATTTCGTGCATCTGTGATGCAGGTGAAATCACTTGAATACATTGAAGCTGCCCGTGCGACTGGTGCGACAACAAAGCGCATCATTCTTCGCCACATCGGTCCAAACGCGATTCCACCCATCATTGTGGTTTTAGCATTCTCAGTTGCAGGAGCCATCTTGAGTGAGTCTGTTTATGCATTCCTTGGTGTGGGCTTTCGCGAACCAACTCCTTCACTAGGTGTAATGATCTCTAGCTCTCGTAACTACCTCACTGACAAGCCATTTGTATTCTTTATTCCAGGATCCATTTTGGTACTACTGACACTTTCAATTGTTTTGATCGGCGATGGATTACGTGATGCACTTGATCCAAAGTTGCGAGGTGTTAAGTGAGCGCTCAGCCACTTCTGCACATCGATGATCTTCATGTTCACTTTAATACTAGCGATGGTGTTGTCCAAGCGATCAACGGTGCTTCTTTAACTCTCAATCCTGGCGAAATTGTAGGTCTAGTAGGTGAGTCCGGTTCTGGTAAATCCGTAACCGCCATGAGCATCTTAGGATTAGTTCCAAAACCACCAGCAATTTATCCAAAGGGCAGAATTCTTTGGAAGGGTATCGATCTTCTTACAACACCAGATCGTGAACTACGCGAAATTCGTGGTGGTGAGATATCAATGATTTTCCAAGATCCAATGACATCTTTGAACCCTGTTTACACAATTGGCCACCAGATCTCTGAAATGATCCGTGTGCATGAAAAGATTTCTGCTAAGGCTGCCAAGGTTCGTTCGATTGAAATGTTAGATCTCGTTGGGGTTCCAAATCCACAGCAGCGTGTTGATGATTACCCACACCAGTTCTCAGGAGGAATGCGCCAAAGAGCAATGATTGCAATGGCTTTGTCATGTAATCCTGAGCTCCTTATCGCCGATGAACCAACAACTGCACTCGATGTAACGATCCAGGCACAGATCCTCGAAATTCTTGAAAATTCAGCACGTGAACTCAATGTTGCTGTACTCCTGATTACCCACGATCTAGGTGTAGTTGCCGGTATTTGTGATCGTGTAGCGGTTATGTACGGCGGACGCATTGTTGAAGAAGCACCAGTTGATGATCTATTTGAGCGTCCATTGATGCCGTATACATGGGGCTTAATGAAGTCGATCCCACAAATGGATGAGTTCTCAACTCAACGTTTGTACACAATTCCTGGATCACCTCCAGTTATGTCGCGCCCACCTAAGGGTTGTGCATTTGCTGCACGTTGCGAGTTTGCAATTGATAAGTGCCACACAGAAGTACCATCACTAGAGACATATGCTGCTGGTCGGTTGGTTCGTTGCCACCGTGTTAACGAGCCCAACTTCGTGAAGGTGCTTAAATGAAAGAGCCATTGCTACGAGTTTCTAACCTTGAAAAGAAGTTTCCAATTCAACGCGGTATTTTCAAGCGAACCGTTGGGCAGATTCACGCTGTTGATGGCATTTCATTTGAGATCGCCCCAGGCGAAACCCTTGGACTTGTAGGTGAATCTGGTTGTGGTAAGTCAACCACAGCTCGATTAATTTTACGTTTGCTTGATCCAACATCTGGAGAAATTTTCTTTGATGGCAAGGAAATTCATGCGATGACCCGCGAAGAGATTCGCGCAGTTCGCAAAGATATGCAGATTGTTTTCCAGGACCCATATGCATCTTTG
>JAGWVL010000050.1 GCA_018970885.1 Actinomycetales bacterium | reverse complement strand
GTTCCATCTGAGGTCAGCACATCAACACAACTAACACGAAATATCTCAATCGCAGTTCCTTTGGTTTCCTCAGCAATGGACACAGTTACTGAGTCAGAGATGGCTATAGCTATGGCAAAGGCTGGCGGTATCGGAATCATCCACCGCAACCTTCCAATCGATGCACAAGTCACTCACCTCAAACTTGTAAAGAATGTTGGATTAGCGGGAGCAGCTGTTGGAGTTGGCGATGATGGTTTTGCTCGAGCCCAAGCTTTAATCGAAGCTGGTGTTGATGTGGTTGTTGTTGATACCGCCCACGGACACCACCGCGCAGTTCTGGATGCGATTACTCGCATCAAAAAGTTTTCACCAACTACCGAAATTATTGGTGGCAATGTCGCAACTCGTGCAGGTGCACAAGCTCTTATCAACGCTGGTGCAGATGCGGTAAAGGTTGGCGTTGGTCCAGGATCAATCTGCACAACTCGAGTTGTGGCAGGTGTTGGAGTTCCACAAGTAACAGCAATTCTTGAAGCATCAAAAGCGTGCAATAAGGCCGGTATCCCATTGATCGCCGATGGTGGCCTTCAGTATTCAGGTGACATTGTTAAAGCATTAGTAGCTGGTGCAAACTCGGTAATGCTGGGCTCATTACTTGCAGGATGTGAGGAATCTCCTGGCGAGTTAGTAGAAATCAATGGTGTTAAGTACAAGGCATACCGCGGCATGGGTTCATTAGGTGCGATGCAATCTCGTGGAGAACAAAAGTCATACTCCAAGGATCGTTACATGCAAGATGATGTTTTGTCTGAGGACAAATTGGTTCCAGAAGGTATTGAAGGCAAGGTCGCATATCGCGGATCAGTAGCTGAAGTAGTTCACCAATTAGTTGGTGGTCTTCGTTCAGGTATGGGTTATGCCGGTGCGCCAGATATTGAAACCCTTCGTCGTGAAGGCCGCTTAATTCAAATTACAGCAGCAGGGTTGCAGGAAAGCCACCCACATGATGTGGCTCATGTTGCTGATGCACCGAACTATCAGAAGAAGGGCCGCTAATGAATAACATCGAAATCGCCCCAGGAAAACGCGCTCGCACCGCTTACTCCTTTGATGACATCGCAATTGTTCCTAGCCGCCGAACTCGTGACCCTGAAAATGTTTCAATTACCTGGCAGATCGATGCCTACAAGTTTGAGTTACCGATGTTGGCAGCTCCAATGGACTCAGTGGTTTCACCTGAAACTGCGATCACAATTGGAAAGTTAGGCGGCTTAGGTGTTCTCAACCTAGAAGGTTTATGGACTCGGTATGAGGATCCCCGAATTCCACTGGGTGAAATCGCATCGATGCCAGATAAGCATGCTACAAAACGCATGCAGGAAATTTACAGCGCACCAATTCGCCCAGAGTTGATTAAAGATCGTATTCAACAGATTCGCGATGCAGGCGTTACCGTTGCTGCATCCTTGTCACCTGCCCGTACAGCAGAGTTTCATAAGGCGGTTATCGCGGCAGGGGTCGATATCTTCGTCATTCGCGGGACCACGGTTTCGGCAGAGCATGTTGCAGCAATTGATGAAGCGCTTAACCTCAAGAAGTTTATTTACGAGTTAGATGTTCCAGTAATTGTTGGTGGCGTTGCAACATCAAATGCTGCATTGCACTTAATGCGTGCAGGTGCAGCCGGTGTTCTAGTTGGCTTTGGTGGTGGAGCAGCGCACACAACCCGCAAGGTTTTAGGTGTTGAAGTGCCGATGGCATCTGCAGTTGCTGAAGTTGCTGCAGCACGTCGTGAATACCTTGATGAATCAGGTGGACGTTATGTTCATGTGATTGCAGATGGTTCAGTAGGACGCAGCGGAGATATCGCTAAGGCGATCGCATGTGGTGCAGATGCTGTAATGATGGGATCGCCACTTGCTAAAGCAGTTGAAGCACCAGGACTTGGATGGCACTGGGGATCAGAAGCACATCACTCTGTTCTTCCTCGTGGTGAGCGGGTTAATGTTGGAACAGTTGGAAGCCTCGAAGAGATTTTGCTCGGACCTTCACATACATCAGATGGTTCTATGAACCTTTTTGGTGCACTACGTCGTGCAATGGCGACCTGTGGCTACTCTGATGTTAAGGAGTTCCAGCGCGTAGAGGTTCTTATTCATCGTGGCTGAGGTTCGCGCAGTACTGGTGGTTGATTTTGGTGCGCAGTATGCACAATTAATCGCACGACGTGTTCGCGAAGCCAATGTTTATTCAGAGATTGTTCCATCATCAATAACAGTAGCTGAGGTTCAAGCAAAAAATCCTTCTGCAATTATTTTGTCTGGTGGACCATCTAGCGTGTATGCAGATAATGCACCAACAATTGATAAAGGAATCTTTGCATTAGGGGTACCAGTTTTTGGTATCTGTTATGGCTTCCAAGCCATGGCTGCAGCCCTTGGGGGAGTCGTTAGCCAAACAGGAAACTCTGAGTTTGGCCGCACAGATACAACTTGTGTTACAACATCAAAGTTATTTGCAGGATTGCCTGCACAGCAAAAGGTGTGGATGTCACATGGTGATGCAGTTTCACAAGCACCAGCAGGATTTACCGTGTGTGGAGCAACTGCCAATACGCCAATAGCAGCATTTGAAAATGAAACCGGTCTCTTAGCAGGAGTCCAGTTCCATCCCGAGGTTTTGCATAGCGAATATGGACAAGCAATCTTAAATAATTGGCTTATCAATATCGCTCATTGCGATGCAACATGGACTACTTCAAATATCGCAGAGACAGAGATCGCAAAAGCAAAGTCATTGATCGGAAACAAAAAGGTAATTTGTGGTTTATCAGGTGGAGTTGATTCAGCTGTAGCTGCAGCAATTATTCAAAAAGCAGTGGGAACTCAGTTGACGTGTGTGTTCGTCGATCATGGTTTATTACGCAAAGGCGAAGCCGAGCAGGTAGAACGTGATTTTGTTGCTTCAACGGGAGTTCAACTAGTAGTTATTGATGCGAAGGAACAATTCCTTAATGCACTTAAGGATGTTACAGATCCCGAAGAAAAGCGAAAGATTATCGGTCGTGAATTTATTCGTTCATTTGAATCAGCTGCCCGCAAAATTGCAGCAGGTGGAGATGTTGAGTTTTTAGTTCAGGGCACCTTGTATCCAGATGTTGTTGAATCTGGTGGCGGAACTGGCACCGCAAACATTAAGTCGCACCACAATGTTGGTGGCTTGCCTGATGACCTGCAATTTACTTTGGTGGAACCATTGCGTACCTTATTTAAAGATGAGGTTCGCCAAGTTGGCTTAGAGCTTGGCGTGCCTGAAGAGATTGTGTGGCGTCAACCATTTCCAGGTCCCGGACTTGGTATTCGAATCATCGGTGCGGTTACGCAGGAACGTTTAGATTTACTGCGCGAAGCTGATGCAATTGCGAGAGCAGAGTTAAAGTTGGCTGGATTAGATCGAGATATCTGGCAATGTCCGGTAGTTCTTTTAGCTGATGTCCGAAGTGTTGGAGTTCAGGGAGATGGCCGAACATATGGACACCCGATCGTTTTGCGCCCAGTCTCATCTGAGGATGCGATGACCGCGGATTGGTCACGAGTGCCATACGAGGTACTTGAAAGGATTTCTACCCGCATAACCAATGAGGTCCGCGAGGTAAATCGAGTGGTCCTTGATGTAACAAGCAAGCCACCTGGCACCATTGAATGGGAATAATTTCAGGGTTTTCACAGGATTTCGATTTACCATTAGCGCTATGTCAAAGGGAGCACATGTGAAGCGTTTAGTTATTGCAATAGTTGCAATCACTTTATCTTTTTCACCATCGGCGTTTGCTGAAACAAAAGGTAAGTCAGTTAAATCTGCAAAGGTTTCAGCAATTAAGTGCTTACCAACTAAAGCAACTGGTCATACCCCACCTTCTGTAGCACCCGCAGAAAAGCTACTTAAGCGATTCCCACGCACATTTACCTTTGTAACAAACTGCGGCACCATCGTTGTGACGACGGTGGGAGCAAAAGCTCCGATCACAATTACACAGTTGACAACACTTGCACGTGAGGGTTTTTTCAACAACACCCTCTGTCACCGTTTAACAACACAAGGTTTATATGTTTTGCAATGTGGAGATCCAACAGCGACTGGTAGTGGTGGCCCTAACTTCACTTACCGCGATGAAAATCTTCCGGTAGAGGGTCTTAACAACTATCCAGCTGGAACAGTTGCTATGGCTAACTCAGGCCCTGGAACAAATGGCAGCCAATTCTTTTTAGTTTTTGCAGATACAACCTTAGGCGCAAACTACACAATTTGGGGAACTATCACGCAAGGTCTGGATATTGTTAAAGCGATTGCAAAGGCTGGTGTCAAGGGTGGTGGTGCAGATGGCACACCAAATCAACCAATTGCAATTACTCGAGTATTCCTGTCCAATTAATACTGTCCAACTAAATTTAGTTTGCCAAATAGTTTCAAGAAGTATGTACAATTTTAAAGGCTTCAGCGATTCGACCTTCCGGCAGACCACCCATACCTGCGTTGCGCTGACCCCATTCTCGAACCATGTTTTCTAGCTCTTTATTATGCGCTGTTTGGGAAACATGAGCGCGCAGGGCAGCCATCTTTAGATCAAATGTATCGGTGATATCTACCCAGTGATCAGGGTGAGCAA
>JAGWVL010000049.1 GCA_018970885.1 Actinomycetales bacterium | reverse complement strand
CAACACTTCCCTACCCAGGATTCCCAACAGATTTACTACCAATGGTGATCGCACTCAACGCAATTGCTGATGGCCATTCATTGGTTACTGAAAATGTCTTTGAATCCCGCTTCATGTTTGTCAACGAGCTCAGCCGTCTCGGTGCTCAAATCAGCGTTGATGGTCATCACGCATCAATTACAGGGGTACAAGAGCTTTCTGGCGCACCAGTTGAAGCTCACGACATTCGTGCAGGAGCAGGTTTAATTCTTGCCGCCCTTGTCGCAGAGGGTGAAACAACGGTGGATCAGGCCTTCCATGTCGACCGTGGATATCCAAACTTTGCCGAGCAGTTGCAAAGCCTCGGTGCTCAAGTCACCCGCGAATAACATTACCGTCAACGCAAAAACGAGTTAATTTATAGCGAAGAAAAGTGTGTAGTTGCTTCTTCATCTTTTCGTAGCTAGTAAATTAACTCGTTTAACTGCTTCTTCATCTTTTTGGAACTAGAAATTGCTCGCTTTAGTTAATTGACTCCGTAAGGATTGATACACGGTTGTTTGCGACCGATAGGAATCCGCCGCTGACCTTGAACTCAGTTGCTTCTCCATTGGTTCCGTGGATTACAACCTGACCGTCAACTAGAACTCCAAAGAGCGGTGAGTGATCGGTGAGAACACCGATGTCACCTTCGACTGTGCGGGCAGAAACAGATGTTGCTTCGCCCGACCAGACGCGCTGTGTTGGAGATACTAATTCGACTTTAAGTGTCATGATCGATTACTTTGCCAAGTTTGCTGCAAGTTCAGCTGCATTGCGCTCGACATCGGCAAGACCACCGCACATGAAGAACGCCTGCTCTGGAATGTGATCGTACTTTCCATCTGCAAGTGCTTCAAATGCTTCAATTGTCTCTGATAGCGGAACGAATGATCCGTCGATTCCTGTAAACACCTTCGCTACGAATGTGTTCTGTGACAAGAAGCGCTGGATACGACGAGCACGGCCTACAAGTACGCGGTCATCTTCTGACAATTCATCGATACCCAAGATAGCGATGATGTCCTGTAGATCCTTGTAACGCTGCAAGATCTGCTTAATGCGGTTAGCAACACGGAAGTGGTGCTCTCCGATGTAGCGTGGATCCAAGATGCGTGATGTTGAGTCAAGTGGATCCACAGCTGGATAAATACCAAGCTCTGAAATCGGACGGGACAACACCGTTGTTGCATCTAAGTGCGCAAATGTAGTGTGTGGCGCTGGGTCTGTAATGTCGTCGGCAGGAACGTAAATAGCCTGCATCGATGTAATTGAGTGACCACGTGTTGATGTAATGCGCTCCTGTAGTTGACCCATTTCATCTGCAAGTGTTGGCTGATAACCCACAGCAGACGGCATACGGCCCAGTAGTGTTGATACCTCAGAACCTGCCTGTGTGAAACGGAAGATGTTATCGATGAATAGAAGCACATCCTGCTTTTGAACATCACGGAAGTACTCAGCCATAGTTAACGCTGACAAAGCAACACGTAGACGCGTTCCAGGTGGTTCATCCATCTGACCGAAAACTAACGCGGTCTTATTGATAACACCGGTCTCGGTCATTTCGAGGAACAAGTCATTACCTTCACGAGTACGCTCACCAACACCGGCAAATACTGATACACCACCGAAGTTTTCAGCTACACGGTAAATCATTTCCTGAATCAAAACTGTCTTACCTACACCTGCACCACCGAATAGACCGATCTTTCCACCCTTTACATAAGGTGTCAGTAGATCGATAACCTTAATTCCGGTTTCAAACATCTCAGTCTTAGATTCCAACTGATCAAATGCTGGTGCATCACGGTGAATTGGCCAACGCTCTTTGATGTCGAGTGATGAGGTTGGAACATCTAGTGACTCGCCAAGTGTGTTGAACACATGGCCCTTTGTCACATCACCAACAGGAACTGAGATCGGTGTCCCTGTATCGGAAACTTCTGCGCCACGGACCATACCGTCGGTTGGCTGCATTGAGATTGCGCGCACGAGGTTATCGCCAATGTGTTGAGCAACCTCGAGTGTCAAGGTACGAGTAGTACCTGACATGGTTGTCTCTACATGTAGCGCATTAAAGATCGCTGGCATTGAATCGGCTGGGAATTCAATATCCACAACCGGTCCGATAACGCGAGCTACGCGGCCCTTTTTTGAGTTCGACATCATTCACTCCCTGCACTAGCTGAGGCCAACGCGTCTGCGCCGCCAACAATTTCACTGATCTCTTGGGTAATTTCGGCCTGACGAGCCGCGTTCGCAAGTCGTGTTAAGGACTTGATTAGATCATCAGCATTGTCAGTTGCTGACTTCATAGCGCGACGACGAGCTGCATGCTCTGAAGCTGCAGATTGCAACATCGCGTTAAATACTCGAGCCTCAATGTAACGAGGTAGAAGTGCATCAAGCACTACACTCGCATTAGGTTCGAATTCATACATAGGTAGCAATCCAGCTGGTGCTGGTGCATCGCTTTCAACAACTTCCAGCGGAAGCATGCGCTTTGCCATTGCATTTTGGATAAGCATTGACTTGAACTCTGTAAAGACGATGTGGATCTCATCTACGCCGTTTGCATCTGTTTGTGCATCAGCGATAAACGCCTTAATTAACGCATCAGCAACTTCCTTAGCGTTTTCATAGGTTGGGTTATCTGAAAATCCTGTCCATTGTCCTGCAATCTGGCGATCACGGAACTTGTAGTAACCAACAGCTTTGCGTCCAACTAGGTATGGCTTAACTTCAAGACCGCGCTCACGAAGAAGAGCTGCAAGCTGCTCCCCTTCCTTGATTGCGTTGTTTGAGTACGCACCAGCCATTCCACGGTCTGCAGAGATAATTAAAATCGCAGCGCGGATTGGTCGTTCAGAGGCTGTTGTTAATGGATGGTTTGTCGAAGAGTAAGTTGCAACTGCAGATACTGCACGGGTCAACTCATTGGCATAAGGAGTTGAAGCTGCGACTCGTTGCTGCGCCTTAACGATACGAGAAGCAGAGATTAACTCCATTGCTTTCGTGATCTTTTTAGTCGCTTTAACGGATCGCATCCGTCGGCGATATATGCGAAGTTGGGCACCCATGGGTTTACGCCTTCGCCGACGCCTTAGCCGGAGGAACGAACTTGGTGATCTGCTCTGCATCTTCCCCATCTAGGGCCTCAGCTGGAGCTTCATTAATAGCCTGTGCTGCAGAGGATTTGAATTGCTTCTTAAATGAAGCAACCGCTTCCTCCAACTTTGCAATGGTGTCATCATCTAGCTGCTTAGTTTCAGAGATAACAGCGTTGATCTCCTTGCGTTCGCGAGCAATAAAGTCAAGAAGCTCTGCTTCAAAGCGACGAATATCTGCAACTGCAACATCATCAAGCTTTCCAGTAGTACCTGCCCAGATTGAAACGATCTGACGCTCCAATGAGTATGGTGAGTACTGACCCTGCTTAAGAAGTTCAACCATGCGTGCACCGCGCTCAAGCTGAGCCTTTGATGCAGCATCAAGATCTGAGCCGAAAGCAGCAAAGGCTTCAAGTTCACGGTACTGAGCAAGGTCCAGACGTAGACGACCAGCAATCTTCTTCATCGCCTTTGTCTGCGCAGAGCTACCTACACGAGAAACAGAAACACCTACGTTGATCGCTGGGCGAACACCGGCGTTGAATAGATCTGTTTCGAAGAAGCACTGACCATCAGTAATCGAAATAACGTTTGTAGGAATAAAGGCAGAAACGTCATTTCCCTTTGTTTCGATGATTGGCAAACCGGTCATTGAACCGCCACCTAATTCATCGGAAAGCTTTGCACAACGCTCTAGCAAACGTGAGTGTAAGTAGAAAACATCGCCTGGGTACGCTTCGCGACCTGGTGGACGACGAAGTAGAAGTGAGACTGAACGGTACGCCTCAGCTTGCTTTGATAAATCATCAAACACGATAAGAACATGCTCGCCCTTGTACATCCAGTGCTGACCAATAGCAGAACCGGTGTAAGGAGCTAGGTACTTGAAACCTGCTGGATCTGATGCAGGGGATGCAACAATTGTTGTGTACTCCATTGCGCCAGCTTCTTCGAGTGCGCCCTTAACAGCTGCAATCGTTGAACCCTTCTGACCAATAGCTACATAAATACACTTAACCTGCTTCTTCTTATCACCAGATTTCCAGTTTTCCCTCTGGTTAATAATGGTGTCGACTGCAACCGCGGTCTTACCTGTCTGACGATCACCGATGATGAGCTGGCGCTGTCCGCGACCAATCGCTGTCATCGCATCGATCGCCTTGATACCAGTTGCAAGTGGCTCCTTAACAGGTTGGCGCTGAACTACAGAGGGAGCCTGTAGTTCGAGTGCACGACGTGCTTCAGATTTGATCTCGCCCTTGCCATCAATTGGATTTCCAAGTGCATCAACGACGCGACCTAGGAAACCATCTCCAACTGGTACAGAGAGAATCTCACCAGTACGACGAACAGATGTTCCTTCTTCAATTCCTGTTGTGCTACCCAAAATCACGGTACCGATTTCACGGACGTCAAGGTTGAGTGCGAGGCCGAGTGTGCCGTTTTCAAACTGCAACAACTCATTGGCCATTGTTGATGGCAACCCTTCAACACGTGCGATTCCGTCACCTGCTTGGCTAACGGT
>JAGWVL010000048.1 GCA_018970885.1 Actinomycetales bacterium | reverse complement strand
ACATCATCACCAGTTAAACGATCCTCTTTTTTGCGAATAAAACCTTGTTCTTCACCAAATTTATTAACAATTGAGGTGAGCGCGGTACGGAAACCTTCTTCATGTGCTCCACCCTCGTGGGTATGAATGGTGTTTGCAAAAGTGTAAACAGATTCAGAAAAACCGGCATTCCATTGCATTGAAACTTCTAGTGAAATTTTGTTCTTTTTGTCCTCTGATGCAAAAGAGATAATTGATTTGTGTGTTTCGCCACGGGTTGAATTAAGGTGTTTCACAAAATCTGCGATTCCACCATCGTATTGATAGCGAACCATTAACTGCTCACCTTTTTCATCGACATGTCCTTGGCGCATGTCGGTTAAGGTTAAAATTAAACCTTTGTTAAGAAATGCCATTTCACGGAAACGGGTAGATAAAACCTCAAAGGAAAAGTCTGTAGTTTCAAAAATCTCCTTAGATGGCCAAAATCTAACAGTTGTCCCATTTGATTTTGAAGGATCACCTTTGCGAACCGGTGCAGTTGGAACACCAAGTTTGTAATCTTGATACCAAAAACTTCCATCGCGCTGAACAATTACTGAAAGATCTGTACTAAGTGCGTTTACAACTGAGATACCAACACCGTGCAAACCGCCAGATACCGAGTAACCACCATCGCCGAATTTTCCACCTGCGTGCAACACTGTTAAAACAACTTCGAGTGCTGGCTTCTTTTCAACTGGATGAATATCAACTGGAATTCCACGACCGTTGTCGATCACTTCAACTCCACCATCGGCTAACAAGGTGACATTGATTTCTGTGCAGTAGCCGGCCAGCGCTTCATCTACGGAGTTATCAACCACCTCATAAACCAGGTGGTGTAGGCCGCGTTCACCAGTTGAGCCGATGTACATGCCGGGGCGTTTGCGGACCGCCTCTAAACCTTCCAGGACGGTGATGTTGGAGGCGTTATAGGAGCTCTCAGCCATCTCAACCCCCTTCCGTCTAAATCCTTGAAATCGCCTGTAATGGCTTTTGGAGAGGTTTTATCTCTCGGAACGGGATTATCCTAGTCATAAATGGTGGGAATACATAGCCGAAAAAAGCCTTGTGGGCGGGTATAGCCGAACTTTGAGCGTGGAGTTGAGGGTTCCTAGTGGGCCTGACTTAGTTGTAGGTGTCTCTGGGGCCGCGGGCGTTGCGGATAGTACGCACCCCTTTCTTCCATGTTGGGGTTTGTGGGCCGATGATCGCCAGCCGCTCAATAAGCACCCCGGTCACATCTTTTTGAATCGTCGCTAATAAATCTGCGGCGATTAAATTCAATTGTGTTGCCCAAGCTGTTGATGAACTTTGAATTGTTAACACATTATCTAAAATAGAAATTGGTTGTGCGTGTTGTGCGATCTCATCACCGACGATCTTGTTCCAGTTAACAAAAAGATTTCCTTCAGCTAGCCCTGAATCCCAATCACGATCTGAAATTAAATTATTGAGAACACCGCCAATTAATTCAGGGTCACCCGGTTTTCCAATTTGTGGAGTTGTCGCAGTTTTGTTTGTTTTGCGAGTTACACCTGTTTTAAAAGACTTAAAAAGATCAAGGGCTAAGTCCCGCTTTTCCATTAACTCTTTCCTTTCTTCACAACACCTGGTGTTACATGAAACTTTTGTGTTAACAACTTTGACGGCAAGTCATTTTCAACCGCCGCGGTAATAAAGGTTTGTTCAGCTAGGTGGGTAGCAGACATCAATTGAATCCTGCGAGAAGTATCAAGCTCTGCGAAAACATCATCCAAAATTAGAATTGGGGATGCGCCCTCGGCTTTTAATAAATTAAAAGAGCCTATTCGCAATGAGATCGCCATTGACCAAGATTCGCCATGACTTGCATAACCTTTGGCTGGAAAATCACCTATTTGTAAATCGAGATCATCGCGATGGGGACCAATTAAGGAAACCCCACGTTCAATCTCTTGATATGCAACTTCATCTAACCGTGTTGATAATAGGGATATATTCTCTTCAATGTTCTGTGTCACACCTTCAGTGCTGCACTTATATGAAATAGAGGCTGATTTAACCTCATTTAAATTTGCATAGTTGTGGGCTACATGTGGATTAAGGGCATCTATTAATGCGATGCGTTCAGCGGTTAATTCGGCACCTAATTTTATGAGTTGCTCATTCCATGGTGCAAGGGCTGCAGCTGATGTTCTGGTTTTTAATAATGCGTTTCTTTGTTTTACCACCCGCTCATAATCAGCGATAACACCTGCTAATCGTGGGGTTTTGGTGATTAGTAGTCGATCTAAGAAATCGCGTCGGGTGCTGGGTTCACCTCGCACTAGATCTAAATCTTCGGGTGAGAAGTAAACTATTTGAATCGCGCCAAGAATTTCGCGTTGGCTTCTGGTTGGGTTTCCATTAATACGGGCGCGATTTGTTTTATTTGCATTAATCTCTAAATCAATCTGAAGTATGCGATCTTCTCGTTGAACCTCTGCGCGAATTATCGCTTGTTGATTCCCAAGTGAAATTAAAGGAATGTTGTTTGAAACTCGGTGTGAAGATAAGAAGGATAGATAAATAAGGGCTTCTGCAATATTTGTTTTGCCAGAACCATTGTCGCCAATAAAGGTAGTTACTCCGGGTTGGAGCTCTAACTCCAAAGTGTTGTAGGAACGAAAGTTGGTTAGTGCCAACTTGTTAATAAGCATTTGTAACCTGAGATTAGGAGGCGTAGCGCATTGGCATTAACAGGTAGCGATAGCTTTCAACTAGCGCGCCATCTTTATCATTTTTACCCATCAGAATCGCTGGTTTACTTGATCCGGTAAATGAGATTTGAACAAACTTTGTTCCCACCGCGCTGAGACCATCTGCTAAAAATGTTGGGTTGAAGGCGATTGAAATTGGTTCTCCAGTTAGCAAGATTTCAATCGCCTCAGTTGCTTGTGCCTCTTCACCCGCACCAGCCTCTAATGACAGGGTGTTGTTTGCAAAATCAAGACGTAATGGAACTGTCTTATCTGTAACTAATGCAACACGTCGCACTGAATCCAAAAGTGTTGCGACCTCAACAAGTGCTGTTGTTGTTACCTCTTGTGGAAGTAAGTGGCGGTATGGTGGAAAAGTTCCATCTAACATACGAGATGTCATTGTTTTTCCGTCACCAGCAAAGCCAGCTAAACGATCATTGCTTGTGTTGGGTGCAAAGGAGAGCGAAACATCCTTTGACCCAGTTAAAGATTTAGCTGCATCTGCAATTGTGCGAGCGCGTAAAAGCGCTGTAGTTGTAGTGTTGGGTGCAGATGGTGCCCATTGAATTTCACGAACGGCTAAACGGTAGCGATCTGTTGCTGCAAAGGTGATGGTCTCTTCGTTGATTTCTACATGAACACCAGTAAGTGTTGGAAGTGAATCATCGCGGCCTGCTGCAATTGCAACCTGTGCAACCGCTGTTGCAAATGTGTCGCTTGGAACTATTCCAGTTGAATCAGGAAGCTCTGGCAGGTTTGGATACTCATCAACTGACAAAGTTGGGAGTGTGAACTTTGCGCTACCGCTTGTTACAGCAACACGGGAACCATCTAAAACAAAGGTAATTGGCTTATTTGGTAATGATCGTGAAATCTCAGCTAATAACCTTCCTGGAACTAAAACTTTTCCAGGTTCTTTTACCTCTGCTACAAAATGCGCTTTACTTGCCGTCTCTAAATCTGATGCTGATAAGAAAACTTCATTACCGGTAGCATCAATTACTATTCCAAGTAGTTCGGTTTTAATTGGTCGGGTGGAAAGAGAGCGCGAAACCCAATTAACTCCATCGGCTAACGCTGATTGTTCGACTGTAAATTTCATCTCTATCCCCGGATCTTTTCTAAAGTGGAAAGGTTATTCGCGTAACTGGATTCATGTATATAAAGGTAGTCGTAGTAACTAGAGCCTTTACCTGTTGATAAGGTGTAAAACCCCTGCTCATCGCGGGGATTGGAGTTGTATAACCTGTGGGTAATCGGTGGACAGGTGTGGGTATAAAGGCCGCTCATTACTCACCACACCCCTTCCACTTCATCTCCACCGTGGTTATCCACGGATTTTCCTCAAAAATCCTTACTTATCCACAACTTGTCCCCAATTGGGGGTAAAGAGTGGCAATTCGGACAAATGGGTCTATCTAGCCTGCTGTTTGATACGAGTGGTGAGCTCATTGACCTGGTTATAGATCGAACGGCGCTCAGCCATTAGTTGACGGATCTTTCTATCGGCGTGCATAACCGTTGTGTGGTCACGCCCACCAAATGTTTGGCCGATCTTCGGCAAGGAGAGCTCGGTGAGCTCTCGGCATAAGTACATCGCGATCTGGCGCGCATTTACTAATACACGGGATCGGGAGGTTCCACACAAATCATCGATTGTCAGGCTGAAGTAGGCCGCGGTCTGAGCCATGATCGTCGCCCCTGTGATTTCCGGGTTGGACTCATTAGGGATCAAATCCTTCAAAACAATTTCAGCTAAAGATAAATCAACACTTTGGCGATTTAAAGATGCAAAAGCGGTTACGCGAATGAGCGCACCCTCAAGTTCACGAATATTTGTAGAGATCTTACTCGCGATAAATTCAAGAACATCATCCGGTGCATTTAATTTATCTTGTGCCGCTTTTTTACGAAGGATCGCAATACGTGTCTCGAGCTCAGGAGGTTGAATATCTGTAATCAAACCCCATTCAAAACGGGAACGCAAACGATCTTCAAGTGTCGTTAATTGCTTTGGTGGTCGATCACTTGAGATAACTATCTGCTTATTCGCATTATATAAAGTGTTAAAGGTATGGAAAAACTCTTCCTGTGTGCGTTCTTTGTTCTCTAAGAATTGAATATCATCAACAAGCAAAATATCTAAATCGCGGTAGC
>JAGWVL010000013.1 GCA_018970885.1 Actinomycetales bacterium | reverse complement strand
GCTTCCTCTCCTCGAAGCCGCCTGAGCAGTCCCCGGGTACATGGAAAAGGGTACCCCCGTTACACTTGAAAAATGAAGTTGCGCGTAGCTCTTGCCCAAATCAACCCAACGGTTGGAGATCTTGCGGGTAACGCTGGGCTGATTACAGACTCAGTCAAAAGCGCCAAGGCACAGGGTGCCAATCTGGTTGTTTTTCCCGAAATGATTGTGACTGGCTACCCGGTTGAAGATCTAGCGTTGCGTCCATCCTTTCAAGCAGCCAGCATCCGTGCGGTTCAGGAAATCGCAGCCAGCATTACTGGCGACATAGTGGCCGTTGTTGGTTACTTAGGCCGCTCATCAAAAGAATCTGGCCCGCAAAACTCAGTGGCCGTTATTCATGATGGAAAGATCAGGGCGACATATGTAAAACGTCACCTGCCCAATTACGGAGTCTTTGATGAGTTCCGAAACTTTGTGGCAGGGGATCAAAGCCTTGTGGTGCGTATTCACGGAGTCGATGTTGCAGTTGCGATCTGTGAAGATATTTGGCACTCAATAGATGTCATAGCATCGCGCACCCCAGGTTTATTAGTTGTTCCTAATGGATCACCTTTTGAACGCAACAAAGATGATGTGCGCTTAGCGCTAGTACAAAAGCGGGCTAAGGAGATAAGCGCCCCTATTGCCTACGTCAATATGACAGGTGGCCAAGATGACCTGGTATTTGATGGTGACAGCATTGTGGTGGGTAAGGATGGAACAGTTCTTGCTCGCACCGCGCAGTTTGATGATCAACTAATCGTTATAGATATTGATTGCACCGAAGGTAGCGCGCGACCTGATGTTGTTATTTCAGAAGAACCAACCTCGCACTCAACCCCTACTAATTCGTCAATTGCCACACGGCTATCTAATGAAGCTGAAATGTGGCAAGCACTTGTTATGGGGCTTCGCGATTATGTTGGTAAAAATGGCTTTAGATCCGTTCTCCTTGGATTATCAGGTGGCATTGATTCTGCGTTAGTTGCTGCTATCGCAATTGATGCACTGGGAGCCAAGCGAGTCAATGGTGTTGCGATGCCTAGCAAGTATTCATCAAGCCATTCATTAGAAGATGCTCAGGCTCTGGCAGATGCCACTGGTATTCATTTCAGAGTTGTGCCGATTGCACCAATGGTTGATGCCTTTATGAACAATGTGGTTTTAAAAGGTTTGGCTGAAGAAAACCTGCAGGCACGTATTCGCGGAACAACCCTGATGGGAATTTCCAATCAAGAAGGACACCTAGTTTTGGCTACCGGCAACAAGAGTGAGCTTGCCGTTGGGTATTCAACCTTGTATGGCGATGCGGTCGGAGGGTTTGCCCCGATTAAAGATATTTACAAGAGCGATGTCTGGGCACTTTCTAGATATCGCAATGCGCTAGCGATTCAACGGGGAGAGACCCCACCCATTCCTGAGCGCTCTATTACTAAAGAGCCAAGTGCAGAACTTCGTCCAGATCAAAAGGACTCAGATTCACTACCGGACTATCCATTGTTAGATCAGGTACTTCGCGCATATGTTGATGAGGATCATGGTTACGAGCAGCTACTTTCTGATGGCTTTGATGCTGATTTAGTTCGGCGCGTCATTTCTTTAGTAGATAAGGCTGAATATAAGCGTCGTCAATATCCACCTGGCACCAAGGTTTCAAGCCGAGCTTTTGGAAAAGATCGCCGATTGCCGATGACTTCACGCTGGAATGAGAGTTAGTTGCAAACGCTAGTTGCAAACGATTGGCAACTCGCATAATTAATGTATTTGCGTAGAATTTAGGCATGCGTTCAATCATCAACTGGTTATTTACCCGAAACCGGGTTGTTGATTTCTGCCTGTCTACATCTTGCAGCTGCTGATTATTGATTCACCTCAGCCGCCAATTTAATTTACGCATCTCATTCACACAATTTAGATCTTAACTAGGGAGAATCATGACAACTTTTAGCAACATCACCGAGGCATTTGGAAATACACCTCTAGTCCGCATTAACGCAATCGATGATGGTGCGGCCGGAAATGTGTATGCAAAGCTGGAGTTCTACAACCCAAGCTCATCAGTAAAGGATCGACTCGGTATTGCGATGATCGATGCTGCTGAGGCAAGCGGTGCGCTTAAGCCTGGTGGCACAATTGTTGAAGCAACATCAGGTAACACCGGAATTGCGGTAGCAATGGTTGCAGCTGCCCGTGGTTATAAATCAATCTTCACAATGCCAGAGTCGGTATCAAAGGAGCGCCGCAAGCTCATTCGCGCCTTTGGCGCAGAGCTAGTTTTAACACCAGCGGGCGAAGGCATGAAGGGCGCAGTGGCTGCAGCGGAAAAGTTGGGCGAGTCAGGCGCAGTTTTAGTGCGCCAATTTGAAAATGAGGCAGGCCCTGCAATTCATTACAAGACAACTGGCCCTGAAATCTGGCGCGATCTTGATGGCAAGGTCGATGCATTTGTTTCAGGTATTGGCACCGGCGGAACTATCACCGGAGCTGGTCGTTTCCTTAAGGAAAAGAACCCTGCGATCAAGGTTTTTGGCGTTGAACCCGCTGCTTCTCCAATTTTAAATGGTGGTGCTCCAGGGCCACACCCACTACAAGGTATTGGTCCTAACTTTATTCCAAACATTTTGGATCGCACTGTCTATGACGAGATCTTGGATGCAACCGCAGAGGATGCGATGAAGTATGCACGCCGTGCAGCAGCTGAAGAAGGAATCCTTGCTGGTATTTCATCAGGTGCAACCCTGTGGGCAGCGATTCAAGTTGCGAAGCGTCCAGAGTTTGCGGGCAAGAACATCGCAGTAATTTGTGCATCTGCTGGTGAGCGTTACCTATCAACGGTTCTCTATGAGGATTTGGTTGATTAATTAATGTCAATCTTTAGCCGTATACGTGAAGATCTCGATAACGCGTTAAGCCATGATCCGGCCGCACGTAATCGCTTAGAGGTCGCTTTGGCATACCCGGGTGTGCATGCGGTGTGGGGGCATCGAATCTCGCACTTCTTATGGAAGCGTGGACTCAAGTTGATTGCACGAATTCATTCAAACTTGGTGCGATCTGCAACCGGAATTGAAATTCACCCAGCGGCAGTAATTGGTCGACGATTTTTTATTGATCATGGCATGGGAGTTGTAATTGGTGCAACATCAATTATCGGTGATGATGTGATGCTGTATCACGATGTTACTTTGGGAGCTCGCGGCATTGAGCAAGGAAAGCGCCATCCAACTATTGGTAATGATGTAATCATCGGTGCCGGTGCTCGAGTTCTTGGAAATGTCACAGTTGGATCTGGCTCACGCATCAGCGCTAACGCGGTCATTACCAGTGATTTACCCCCTAAAACCCTGCTGGATAAGGCTGATTTCTTCGTGATTTAAGCCAACTATGGCTAGTTAACATAGCCGTAACCTGTATTTGTAAGAATGCAGTCATGTCGGCAGATACTAATAAGCAGCAGGAGTTCGTCCTTCGCACATTGGAAGAGCGCAACATCCGCTTCATCCGTTTGTGGTTTACAGATGTATTGGGCTTTCTAAAATCTGTTGCTATCGCACCAGCTGAGTTAGAAAACGCATTTGCAGAAGGCATCGGTTTTGATGGTTCAGCGATTGAGGGATTTGCTCGCGTTACAGAGTCAGACATGTTGGCAAAACCAGATCCTGCAACATTTTCAATTCTGCCATGGCGCACAGAGGCTCCGGGTGCTGCTCGTATGTTTTGCGATATAGCAATGCCAGATGGAACTTCTTCTCCAGCCGATCCACGTAATGTTTTACGTCGCATCTTGGATAAGGCGGCAAAGATGGGGTACACCTGTTACACCCACCCTGAAATTGAGTTTTTCTTATTTAAAAACCCACCCGAAGCAGGTATTGCACCAGTTCCCGTCGACCAAGGCGGATACTTTGATCATACACCAGCAGCTGTAGGACATGACTTCCGTCGCCAAGCCATTACTTTGCTTGAAGCCATGGGTATCAGTGTTGAGTTCTCACACCATGAAGGTGCACCTGGACAACAGGAGATCGATCTTCGTTATGCAGATGCATTAACAACTGCAGATAACATCATGACCTTTCGTCATGTCATAAAAGAGGTTGCGATGGACCAAGGCTTCCACGCATCCTTTATGCCCAAGCCATTTACTGATCATCCAGGTAGCGGAATGCACACCCACGTTTCGCTATTTAAGGGTGAAGATAATGCTTTCTATGATCCAACAGCAGAGTTTAATCTTTCAGTGGTTGGCCGCAGTTTTATTGCGGGATTGATTAAGCACGCACCGGAAATAACCGCAATCACAAATCAATGGGTTAACTCTTACAAGCGTTTACATGGCGGAGGAGAAGCTCCAGCATTTGCTAACTGGGGGCAAAGCGATCGTGGCGCATTGGTGCGCGTTCCGATGTACAAGCCGAAGAAGGAGAACTCAACTCGTATTGAGTTCCGTTCTCCAGATACGGCCTGTAATCCATACCTTGCATATGCGGTGATGCTTGCTGCAGGACTGAAGGGCGTTGAAGAAAAGTACATTCTTGAAGATTCAAAGAATCCAGTAGCACTACCTTCAAATCTCAATGAAGCGATCATTGAAATGGAGAAGAGTCAATTAGTTCGCGAAACCTTGGGAGAGCATGTATTTGAGTATGTACTGCGCAATAAGCGTGCAGAGTGGCTTGATTACAGTCGTCAGGTAAGTGCATTTGAACTCGATCGTTACTTGCCAGTCCTTTAATACTCGCGTTACCCTTAACCCATGATCAACCGCAGCCTCCTCCTTAGCTGCCGTGGCGGGGCCAAATAACCGGTCCCCTCGCCGCGGGGTTTGTCGTACCGGTTCACCCATGACAAAACCCGCCCATTAAATTACCAAGGAGCATTACATGAACTTTCCTCACCAAGTACCGTCAAAGATGCCTGTGCATCGTTATGCGCCATTTCATCCGATAGATCTAGTAGATCGCACCTGGCCAAATAAGAAAGTTACAAAATCACCCAAATGGTGTTCAGTAGATCTTCGCGATGGAAATCAAGCACTTATCGATCCAATGGATACGCCTCGCAAGTTAGCGATGTTTAAACTTCTCGTTGAAATGGGCTATAAGGAAATCGAGGTTGGATTTCCAAGTGCAAGCCAGACTGATTTTGATTTTGTTCGTAAGATTATTGAAGAGGATTTGATTCCTGATGATGTTGTAATCCAAGTTTTGACGCAGGCACGTGAAGCTCTCATTGTCCGCACCTTTGAAGCAATCAAGGGTTCAAAGCAAGCGATTGTTCACTTGTATAACTCAACTTCGACTTTGCAGCGTCGCGTGGTTTTTGGTCTGGATAAAGATGGCATCAAAAAGATTGCAACAGATGCTGCCCAGATTTGTCTGGATTTGATGGCAACTGTTCCTGAGACTAAGGTGTCTTTTGAGTACTCACCTGAGTCTTATACAGGTACTGAACTTGAGTTTGCGGTCGAAGTTTGTAACGCTGTTAATGATGTCTGGAAGCCAACACCGCAATGGAAGACGATTATTAACCTTCCAGCAACCGTTGAATTGGCGATGCCAAATGTTTATGCCGATTCAATTGAGTGGATGTGCCGTAATCTAAACAATCGTGACAGCGTGATAGTTTCGCTTCATCCTCATAATGATCGAGGCACCGGAGTCGCAGCAGCAGAGCTAGGCTATTTAGCAGGAGCCGATCGCATCGAAGGAACACTTTTTGGAAATGGTGAGCGCACCGGAAATGTTTGCCTGGTAACCCTTGGCCTTAACTTGGTTACACATGGTATCGACCCACATATTGATTTTTCAAATATTGATGAGGTACGTCGCACCGTTGAATACGCAAATCAATTACGTGTGCCTGAGCGCCATCCATACGGCGGAGATCTAGTATTCACAGCTTTTTCTGGTTCACACCAGGATGCTATTAAAAAGGGTTTTGAACACTTAGAACGTGATGCAAAGGCTGCAGGTAAAGAGGTGCGTGATCACACCTGGGCTATCCCTTATTTGCCAATTGATCCACTAGATATTGGTCGTTCATATGAAGCTGTCATTCGTGTGAACTCACAATCAGGTAAGGGCGGTGTTGCTTACTTAATGAAGAATGAGCACCATCTCGATTTACCTCGACGTTTGCAAATTGAATTTTCTAAAATTGTTCAAGCAAAGACAGATGCTGAAGGTGGTGAGGTAAGTGCCGAAGATCTTTGGAACATCTTTGAGGATGAGTACCTACCAACTGAAGGTGCTCCATGGGGACGTTTTCGTCTGAGGGGGTTGTCACAAAGCTCTGTTCTTGGTGAAGATGTTTATCTAACGGTTTCTTTGACAGATCGCGGTCAATTGCATGAACTCAAGGGCCAGGGCAATGGACCAATCGCAGCTTTCTGTAACATCTTGCAGGCATACGGAGTTGATGTTCGAGTACTTGATTATTTTGAGCACGCGCTTTCTGCAGGTGGAGATGCATCAGCTGCTGCATATCTTGAGTGCGCCATCGATGGCGATGTCTTCTGGGGCGTCGGAATCGATCCAAACACCACAACGGCCTCATTAAAGGCTGTCGTGTCTGCGATAAACCGCGCAATTCGTTAATTCACACACTACCTTTACCCGTATGAGTTTGTACCGGGATGAGGCAATTGTCCTGCGCACCCAAAAATTGGGTGAAGCCGATCGCATCATTACCATGCTGACGCGTGATCATGGACGAATCCGTGGCGTCGCAAAAGGTGTTCGGCGCACAAAATCTAAGTTTGGCGCACGACTTGAACCTGGCAGCCATGTAGATATTCAGTTGTATACCGGCAAAACCTTTGACACCGTAACTCAAGTCGAAGCGTTGATGAATTACGGTGAAGCGTTAACCGAGGATTATCAACGCTGGACAATTGCCGCCGCAATTTTGGAGGCTGCAGAACGTTTTACAAGCCAAGAAAGCGAACCCGCTTTACAAGAGTTTCAATTAGTTGTGGGCGGAATGAAAGCTCTGGCCGAAAATCGTTACGAGCCATTGTTGATTTTAGATGCCTTTCTATTGCGGTCACTTGCTGTTGCAGGGTATGCACCATCGATGACGATCTGTTCTCGATGTGAAAAACCAGGACCACATCGCTACTTTTCATTAGTGGGTGGAGGATCAGTGTGTGCAGATTGCCGACCATCAGCATGTGCAACACCAGCCCCAGAAACCCTTGAACTTATGGGTGCACTACTAAGTAGTGACTGGGATTTAGCATCATCTAGTGAAGGAAAGCATCGCCGAGAGGCTAGTGGTTTGATTGCAGCTTATTTACAATGGCACCTGGAGCGCGGTTTGCGTTCGTTACCAATGGTGGAGCGGGTATGACGATCAAGATTCCTCATCACGTTGCAATTGTTATGGATGGCAATGGTCGTTGGGCACAGCAACGCGGTTTGCCACGCACAGCAGGACATGAAGCTGGTGAAGCAGCGTTATTTGATGTTGTAGAAGGTGCGATTGAATATGGAGTTAAAGAACTGAGTGCCTATGCGTTTTCGACAGAAAATTGGCGACGCTCACCGGATGAAGTCAAGTTCTTAATGGGCTTTAATCGCGATGTCATTCGCAGACGTCGAGATCAGATGAATGCGATGGGCGTACGCATTCGCTGGGTAGGTCGGCCAAAGCGATTATGGAGCACCGTTATTAAAGAGCTCGAAGAAGCAGAAGAGCTGACCAAGAAGAACAAAGTGCTTACTTTAAACATGTGCGTTAATTATGGCGGACGTTCAGAGATTGTTGATGCCGCAACTGAACTTGCTCGTGATGTTAAGCGGGGCAAGATTAAGGCCGACGCGATTACTGAAAAGGTCTTTACCAAGTACCTTGATTCGCCACAAATGAGCGATGTTGATCTTTTTCTGCGTTCATCGGGGGAGCAGCGCACCAGCAACTTCCTGCCTTGGCAAAGTGTCTACGCAGAATTTGTCTTTATGGATGTGTTGTGGCCAGATGTCACACGCAAAACATTGTGGAAAGCGATCGAGGAATATTCATCAAGAGATAGAAGATTCGGAAAAGCGTAGCGATTCCGAATTGAAGAGCTTGCGGAAAAGCTAAGTTTTTAGCACTTCGAACAGATACCGAAGATCTCTGCTGTGTGCCCAACATCTCTAAAGCCATGTTCATCTGCCATGCTTTTAGCCCACTTTTCAATTGCTCCACCTTCAATTTCAACGGTGTCACCGCAGCTCTTGCACACCAAATGATGGTGGTGCTTTTCTCCGCACAATCGATAAATCGCCTCACCATCTTCTCGGCGTAAAAGATCCACAATTTTGTCATCGACCAAACTTTGCAATGAGCGATAAACAGTTGTTAAACCTATTTTTTCGCCTTCTCGCTGCATCAGTTTGTACACCTCTTGTGCACTTGCAAAACCTCCAGCGCGTTCTAAAGTGCTGAGGACACGAGGATTAGATCTACTCACCGATGTTTCCAACTATCAGCCACATTGCAATTACACCTGTAATAGTTGCAAGCATTGTTAATCTCGATGGATGGCGAGCATGTGCTTCTGGCAAGATGTGAGAAGTTGCAAGGTAGATTACAAATCCTGCAAATGCTGCCAAGTACAGAGCCATAGATTGATCTGAGAATGCGATGTAACTACCTAGAGCTGCTCCTGCGATGCGCATGAGAGCATCAACACCTAGCAACATAAAGGATGTTTTAGTCCAGTGACCGCTTTTAATTAATAGAGAAACAGTGTTGAGCCCATCGCTAAATGCGTGTGCCAAGATTGCGATAAAGACGGCATAACCGAGTGCATCACTAACTTTGAAGGCCAGTCCTAAGGCAAGGCCATCAAGAAATACGTGGCCAGCCATTGCGAGCGCACCAACTGTGCCGGCAACATTTATAGAGTGCTCATGATCGTGGCCGTAATCGCTATGTACAGGTTCATGAGAGCCGAATAACTGCTCCGCGAAGTGCAAAAGTAGAAACCCAATAACAAGTGCAATCGATACAACCGGCACATTGCCAAAGGTTGAGGTATTCATCTCGAAGACTTCGGGTAATAGATCAAATGCGACCAACCCCAGCAAAAGTCCCGCCGATAAACCAAGCACCAGATGCAGACGGTCCTTGACCTTTATTGCGATAAATCCACCTGTGGTGGTGGCTAGGGCTGTTATTCCGGCAAGGGCGATAGCTGTATTCATGGCTCGAAGGTATCACAAATGAAAATGATTATCATTTTCAAATTAGAGCCGATACGCTCAGCCCATGCTCGCAATCGCCCGTTTTTCAACCCCTTTGGGTAACGCCTCCCATTTTGAGGCCCAACTTTCACTTGCCCTCGATGCCTTTTCTGCATGTGCAGGTTTTGTCAGCGGAGAGTTTGGGCAAAACCTGGATGACACAACGATGTGGTCCCTTGTCACCCATTGGGAAAATGTGGGTTCATATCGCAGAGCTTTAAGCAATCTCAACGTCAAGATGAATGCGATCCCATTGTTGGCCCAGGCTATCGATGAGCCAGGTGCGTATGAACGGCCATACGCAGAGTAAAATTCTCGTACGGAAGTAACATACGTTGCTTTTCGCCGACAGCCAGCCGGATGGGCAAGCCCATATTTCACCGGCTCTTGAATTCGCCGGATGAGGTAGTGATGGCAACGGACCGTTTAGAAAATATCGTAGGGCTAGCAAAGCGACGTGGCTTTGTGTACCCATCATCTGAAATTTATGGCGGACTTCGCGCCTCATGGGATTACGGCCCACTTGGAGTCGAACTCAAAAACAATGTAAAGCGCCAGTGGTGGAAGTCTATGGTCATGGGCCGCGAAGATGTTGTCGGTCTTGATTCATGTGTGATCTTGGCGAAGGAAGTCTGGGAAGCATCGGGACACGTTGCAACATTTAGCGATCCACTTACTGAATGCACCGCTTGTCACAAGCGTTATCGGGCAGATCACCTCGAAGAAGCGTACGAAGCAAAGCACAAGAAAAAGCCTGATTCTCTCAATGAAGTTAACTGTCCCGCATGTGGAAACAAAGGACAGTTCACAACACCTAAGCAGTTTAGTGGTTTGCTCAAAACTTTCTTGGGACCAGTTGAAGATGAATCAGGTCTTGCGTATTTACGTCCAGAAACTGCGCAGGGAATTTTTATTAATTTTGATCAGGTAATGACAACAGCTCGTAAGAAGCCTCCATTTGGAATTGGCCAAATTGGTAAATCTTTCCGTAATGAAATTACACCTGGAAACTTTATTTTCCGCACTCGCGAGTTTGAGCAGATGGAGATGGAGTTCTTTGTCGTTCCTGGTAGCGATGAAGAGTGGCACCAATACTGGATCGATACACGTCTTGCTTGGTATGTAGATCTAGGCATTAATCCAGATCGCTTACGTATTTACGATCATCCAAAAGAGAAGTTATCTCATTATTCAAAGCGCACCGCAGATATTGAATACAAGTTTGAGTTCGCCGGAACTGAATGGGGCGAGCTTGAAGGTATTGCAAATCGAACCGATTTTGATCTCAAGGCGCACTCGGCTGCTTCAGGTAAGGATCTTTCTTACTTTGATCAGGAAAAGGGTGAGCGTTGGACTCCGTATGTAATTGAGCCTGCAGCAGGTGTAGATCGTTGCACCCTGACCTTTTTAATGGATGCTTTCACTGAAGATGAAGCGCCAAATAGCAAGGGCGAAATGGAAAAGCGTGCAGTATTAAAGCTCGATCATCGCTTAGCGCCAATAAAGGCGGCGGTTTTACCGTTGTCACGTAATGCTGATCTTTCACCCAAGGCCCGCGATCTTGCGACCCAACTGCGTAAAAACTGGAACATTGATTTTGATGATGCAGGTGCAATAGGACGTCGTTACCGTCGCCAAGATGAAATCGGTACTCCATATTGCATCACCGTTGACTTCGAGACACTTGAAGATCATGCGGTAACAATTCGCGATCGCGACACAATGGCGCAAGAGCGCATCGGCCTGGATCAGGTCGAGTCATGGTTAGCACCTCGTTTACTCGGTTGCTAAATCCACTTTTACTTCCACTAGCAAGCGGTGATCATTACATTGATCCGCCGGTTGTTCTGGCACCCATGGCCGGAATTACCAACGCACCTTTTCGTACGCTCTGCCGCGAACAAGGCGCAGGTTTGTTTGTTTCCGAAATGGTTACCGCACGAGCATTAATTGAAAGACGACCAGAGACTTTGCGAATGATTGTTCCTGGTAAAGATGAATGGCCACGATCGGTTCAGTTGTACAGCGTAGATCCAACAACGATGCGGGCTGCGGTGACAATGATTGGTAAAGAAAATCTTGCCGACCATATCGATATGAACTTTGGTTGCCCTGTACCTAAGGTGACTCGTAAGGGCGGGGGAGCAGCTCTTCCATTTAAGCGTAAGCTCTTTACAAATATTGTGGGTGCTGCCGTTGATGCTGCAAAACCTTTTGGAATTCCAATAACTGTAAAGATGCGTATTGGAATCGACAGTGATCATGAAACTTATTTAGAGGCGGCGCAATCTGCAGCTGTTTTAGGTGTTGCCTGGGTTGCGTTACATGCCCGAACCGCTGCGCAAATGTATGAAGGAAAAGCGGATTGGTCTGCAATTGCACGTCTAGTTGAGCACTTAAAACCAACAGGAGTGCCTGTTTTAGGCAATGGAGATATCTGGTCTGGCAGCGATGCAGTAACGATGGTGGAACAAACTGGATGTGCAGGAATAGTTGTTGGACGCGGCTGTTTAGGTCGGCCGTGGTTATTTTCCGATCTAGTGTCGGCACTTAAGGGTGAAGGAAAGCAAGTGACACCCACCTTGCACGAGGTTCGCGAGGTGATGTTCCGTCACGCTCATTTAATTGTTGAGTACTTAGATTCGGAAGATCGCGGGATGCGTGATATACGAAAGCACATGGCGTGGTACCTCAAGGGTTTCCGTGTTCCACGCGAGATTCGGCATGACTTAGGAATGGTTTCGTCTCTTCAAGAGATGCGCAATCTTCTGGATCAGTTAGAGGATCAGCCATACCCAATTGAGGTTGGGGAAAAGCCACGTGGACGTACAAGTCATGGGCGCACACCAACATTGCCTGATGGCTGGCTCAATGATCCCGATGAACTAGTTCATGTTGAACTAGAGGATGCGTTTTCAGGCGGATAAATGTTTCTTTTTAGATGGATTCGACGCACCATAACCGTCATTGTCATTCTTGCTTTGATTGGCCCTGCTTATGGAATCTCGCAGGTATGGAGAGCTGCAAATAACCCTGTAGTGCGACAAGCAGATGTGATTGTTGTTTTAGGAACTGCGCAACTCAATGGAAAGCCCGGAGATGCACTTGAAGCACGCTTGGTTGAAGCGCAGCGAATTTACAAACTTGGGTATGCACCATCAATTATTACCGTGGGCGCAGGTGCTCCTGGTGATCGCACAACTGAAGCGGCATCTGGAAAGTACTGGCTTCGAAACAAAGGGGTTCCTTCTAAGAAAATCACCGCTATTGAGGAAGGTCGTGACACATTAGCTAGTACAAAGGCTTATGCAGCGGTGATGAAAAAGCGATATGTCAGCGATGTCATAATTGTTACCGATCCTTTTCACTGTGCACGTGCAATAAAAATGGCTAATGACCAAGGTGTATTAGGAACCTGTTCACCTGTTCAAACTGGCCCAAATACCCTTGATAACAGCGGATATCGCTACTTATTACGGGAAGCGGCAGCGTATTTGGCGTACATCACCGTTGGGCGACGAGGCATACACGTAAGTGATCACTTACCAGGTGCAGATATTGTTACTAAGGTAATTCCGTGAGCTACACCAACCATGATCAAGAACGGTTTCTAGATGAACCTGCCAAGCGTATAGGCAGAACCGAGTTTATGCGTGATCGTGCGCGAGTAATTCACTCAGCCTCACTGCGACGCCTTGCCGCAAAAACACAGGTTGCGGTCCCATGGGAAAATGATTTTCAACGCACGCGTCTTTCACACTCCTTGGAGTGCGCCCAAATTGGTCGCGAACTTGGTGAATCACTCGGAGCAGATCCAGATCTGCAAGACACCGCGTGTTTGGCCCATGATCTAGGACATCCACCATTTGGTCATAATGGTGAAGAAGCACTTGCCCAGATCGCTAAAGATTTTGGTGGTTTTGAGGGTAATGCACAAAGTTTTAGATTGTTAGTTCGACTCGAAGCAAAGACCGTCGATCTTGAGGGAAAGAGCATTGGTCTGAATTTAACGCGCGCATCATTAGATGGTGCAACTAAGTACCCATGGTCTCGCTCAGAAAATCCTCGCAAGTTTGGAGTGTATGACGATGATGTTGAAATCTTCACATGGATGAGAAAAGGCGCGCCAGTTGGTAAGAAGTGTATTGAAGCTCAGATCATGGATTGGTCTGATGATTGTGCATATTCAGTTCATGATTTAGAGGATGCAATCTTTGCAGGACAGGTTTCGGTTAAGAACTTCAGCAACGATTTTTCACAGTTGTATTCGGTTATGACTAAAGATTACAAGAGCGATGCAACTGAACAAGAAGCAGTTGATGCTCACGCCCGATTGTCATCATTGTCTGCGTGGCCGCATTACTACGATGGAAGCCACAGGAGCCTTGCCCGACTCAAGGATTCAACGAGCCAGTTAATTGGTCGCTTTGTTTTAGCAGCCGAGCTTGAAACACGCAGGGTTCACGGAGATGGACCGCTTTCTCGTTACAGCGCTGATTTAGTGATTCCACGGGAACAAAAGATTGAAGTCGATTTCCTCAAGGCTATTGCTGGGCATTACTTAATTAACGCTGCGCACTCTCAAGATCGCTACGCAAAGCAACATGTCATTATCAAAGAGCTTGTTGAGATGTTATTCAAACACCCACACGAGATGGACTCATTTTTTCAAAAGCCTTGGAATGAAGCCTTTGATGAAAACGCCAAAATGCGGGTGATTATCGATCAAGTTGCCGCACTGACTGATCCCGGTGCATACGCCCTGCATGCACGCTTACTTGCGAATCGGTAAGGTGAGGGTATGAGCGGTCGCATTAAGGAAGAGGATGTTGCATACATTCGCGACCGTGCTCCCATTGATGAGGTGGTAGCAGATTATGTTCAATTGAAGAATGCAGGTGGCGGTCAGAAAAAAGGATTGTGCCCATTTCATGATGAAAAGTCACCATCATTTCACGTAACACCAAGCAAGGGGTACTTTCATTGCTTCGGTTGCCAAACTGGTGGCGATGTCATCGCATTCTTAATGAAGATCGATCATTTAACTTTCACCGAAACAATTGAACGTCTAGCTGATCGCATCGGTTACACCTTGCGCTATGAAGAGGCAAACTCTGCTTCATCTGGCCCGGTTATTACATCAGGCACTCGTAACCGCTTAATCGCCGCCCATGCAGAAGCTGCTAAGTTTTATCAAGAACAACTCAATACGTCTCCCAATGCAGCACATGGTCGGGAGCTGTTAACCAAACGTGGTTTTGATAAAGCCGCCTGCCAACAGTTTGGCGTTGGTTACTCACCTGATGAATGGGATGGATTAACTAAGCATCTACGCGCTCTCGGATACACAATAGATGAGTTAGAGCTTGCAGGTTTATCAAAGATGGGTCAACGCGGACCAATAGATAAATTCCGTAATCGGTTGATGTGGCCAATTAAAGACATCTCGGGCGACATCGTCGGATTCGGTGCTAGAAAGTTAGCAAGTGATGAAGAGGATCAAGGACCAAAGTATTTGAACACCTCTGAGACCCCAATTTACAAGAAGAGTCAGGTTCTTTACGGCCTAGATGTAGCGAAAAAGGAGATTGCCAAGAAGCGACAGGCGGTCATTGTTGAGGGTTACACCGATGTCATGGCCGCTCACCTTGCAGGAATAACAACCGCGGTTGCCACCTGTGGAACCGCCTTTGGCGCTGACCACATCAGAATTTTGCGTCGTCTCTTGATGGATGATGATGCATTTCGTGGCGAAGTGATCTTCACCTTCGATGGTGATGCGGCAGGTCAAAAGGCTGCACTTCGTGCATTTAGCGAGGACCAAAAGTTTGTAACGCAAACCTTTGTCGCTGTTGAACCAGATGGTTTAGACCCATGTGAACTTCGTCAAGAAAAGGGCGATCTAGCACTTCGCGACTTGATCGCTCGTCGTGTTCCTCTTTTTGAGTTTGCCATTCGTGCAGAGCTTGCACACCACAAATTAGATACCGCCGAAGGTCGCATCAATGCATTAAACGCTGCGGCTCCATTAGTGGCACAGATTCGGGATAAGTCATTGCGACCTGAATACACGCGCCTGCTTGCAGGTTGGTTAGGTGTTGAGGTTGAGATAGTCAGCCGCGCAGTTGCACAAGGTGCAAAAACTGCTCCACAACAATCTCGTCAAGTGGTTGAAGAAGTTCCAGCCCAGCAAAATTTCAGACCAGATCCAAACGAAGCTCGATTAATTTTAGAACGTGAGGTACTTAAGTCTCGTTTGCAAGAGCCACAACTCTTTGATGGTGATTTATGGAGTTCAATCGAGCCTGGAGCATTTACTCACCCTGCTTACATGGCCATGCGAACTGAGATTGATACACATGAGAAGATTTCACCAGATGTAATTGCTGATGAAAACTTACGTGCTTTATTTACTGAACTCACTGTCGAACCAATTCGTGCCGATGGAAAGCCAACCCAACTCTATGTTACAAGCATCGTTGCTCGGCTCCGTGAGGTAGCAATTTCACGTTCCATCGCCGATCTCAAATCATCACTGCAGCGCCTTAATCCTGTAGAAAATGAGATTGAGTACAACGCTGCCTTTGCCCAGTTAGTTGCCCTAGAAAGCGCCCGTCGCACCCTGCATGATCTGGCGCTCGGAAGCCTTTAAACAATGCTCTAATTTTTGCCCTTCAGCGTGGGTGCGCTAGAGTTTGCGCTTGCACACATAATCCCTGATAGCTCAACGGCAGAGCAGTCGACTGTTAATCGACAGGTTCTTGGTTCGAATCCAAGTCAGGGAGCATATGAAAATCACACGTCGCACCGCACTTGGCATGGCTCTTGCCAGCATTGCAACCTCCCTTGTAGGAAGTCGAGCACAGGCTTCTGGTGCTCAGATCATCCGACTCAGCAAGATCAAGGTCGGGGCAACCTTTCAATTCCAATTGAGTAACGGCGCACCTGCGTTGCTATTTCGGACCAAGACTGGTGTCTTTGCATATCAAACTATCTGTACCCACCAAGGTGGATTAACCAAGTACTTCAGCCCGAAAAAGTTATTGGTGTGCTCTGTGCATAATGCAAGCTTTGATCCATTTAAAAAAGGTGCAGTTGTAACGGGCCCGGCAACAGAACCTTTGCCTACAGTTAAGGTTGCGATTAAGAACGGCTGGGTTGTACTCGCATAAGTTGCACCATTTAGTAAGCCTTTTTTAAACTTTCTCTCAGGTCACTATGAAAACTTGCCGTGGCGAAAGAGGTCGAAATGCAGAAAACATCGGTAAAAATCATTGTAGCTTTTCTATTAGGAGTATCGGTTGCAGGTGGAGTTGCAACAGCGGCAACATCTGAGCCTCATGGCATTAAAGTATGTGTGGATAAGAAAACCCAAGCGATTTTTCTAGCTAGCTCAAATGGCTGCTCAACAACTAGAACAGCACTGACTTTAGGTGCACCAACTATTGATGTGAAGAGTATTGCAGCGGTCGTCAATCCATCAGTTGTGTCTATAAAGGTTGTTACAGTCTCAGGTAGTGGCAGCGGAAGTGGGTCTATCTACAAATCTGATAAGACCAATTCCTTTATTATTACTAATAATCACGTGATTGAATCCGCAGCCGTAAGTGGAGCAATTACAGTAGAACTTCTCAATGGTGATGTACTTCCTGCGCAAATAGTCGGTCGCGACATCGCCTACGACTTAGCGGTAATTAAAATTAGTCGTGGAAATCTGCCAGTTGTTTCCGTGGGCGATTCATCAAAGTTAAGTGTTGGTGAATCTGTCGTAGCAATTGGTTCTCCATTGGGATTGGCCAGCACAGTGACAAGCGGAATTATTTCAGCTCTTAACCGACCTGTGACAACCGGAACTGTCGGGGCGGAGTCATATGTAAATGCGATTCAGACCGATGCGGCAATTAATCCTGGAAACTCAGGGGGAGCGTTACTTGATTCTCAGGGAAGAATCATCGGTGTTAACTCAGCGATTGCGACCTTGTCTTCAGGGGGAACCAGCGGAAGCATCGGATTGGGTTTTGCAATTCCAATAAATGAGGCTAAGCGTGTTATTGAAGAATTAATCGCTAACGGTAAATCGACTCGACCAGTTCTTGGAGTCTTTTTTGATAACTCGTACACCGGAACTGGTGCCAAGATCGGTCGTTTAAGTCCAAATGAGGGAGCGGAAAAGGCTGGAATTCCCGCAGGTTCTGTCATTACCGCTATCGATGGAGTAAAGATCGCCGACCAAGTCAGCGCGATCGTAAAGATTCGTTCCTATGCTCCAGGAAGCACAATCACGGTAACCGTTGATCTTCCAACTGGTGGCTCAAAGAGTTTCAAGGTCACACTTGGAACCGCACCTTCAAATTAATGTAACTTGGCTGAAATAGTGTCAGGGTATTGTTCAGCCATGGCACTATTTCAACTCAATGTAGCAATCCCAGATCGCCCGGGTTCACTTGGATTATTAGCCTCTGCAATTGGAGCTGCTGGCGGAGATATTCGCGCACTCGAAGTTGTGAAATCTGAAGCGGGTCGTGGTTACGATGAGATTACAGTTGCTGTGCCAGGCAGTGATCCAACCGATTTGCTCAACGTATTAGGTGCAATCGGTGGGGTAGAAGTTCTTTCAATTACCCCTTTGTAATCAGCGCCGCGAAAGAAGCTCTGCGCCTTGACTTGGCAAAGAGGTAAAAAATCGTGGTGCTTTAAATCTCTTAGTCGAAAATGCTTTCTCAATCGCTTTAATTGTTTCAGTTGTTCTTGATGCTTGAATTAAAGCAATAGCGCTTCCACCAAATCCTCCGCCTACCATTCGCGAACCTAACGCACCTGCATTAAGTGCTGCATCGACCGCGGTATCCAATTCAGGGCAGGAAACGGTGTAATCATCACGCAAAGAGATATGTGATTGGTTAATCAACTGACCTACCTTTTCAAACTCTGAGGCACTCAATGCATCGACACAATCCAATACCCGCTTCATTTCTGTTACGGCATGACGCACACGAATGAACTCTGTTTCCGAAAGTAAGGAAGCTGATTCTTGAAGTTTTTCTAGAGTTAAATCGCGCAGTGAGGTAATACCAAGCTTGGCAACGGCTGATTCGCAGGAAGCACGACGCTCTGCATATCCACCATCAGTTAAAGCGTGATGGGCTTGGGTATCAATGATTAACAGCTCTAAACCACTGGATGCAACATTAAATGGAATGTTCTTGGTAGAAAGATCCCGACAATCTAGAAGTAGCGCTGATCCTTGTGTAGCCATTAATGAGACGGATTGATCCATGATTCCACATGGAACTCCCACATATTTATTTTCAGCTTTTTGAGTTAAGCGCGCTAGTTCTTCAAGATTAAATCCCAAATCAAAGAGATGATTGAGCGCTGTTGCAACTGAACACTCAAGGGCGGCAGATGATGACAAGCCAGCACCTAGGGGAACGTGGCCATCGATCATTAGATCCACACCATCCTTGACACCCAAGGACCACAAGACACCAAGTGCGTAACGCTCCCATTCACCTTTGAGACCAGGCTTAACCCGATTGATATCAACTGTTACCACCTTGTTTCTGCGTTGAGCAGATGCGATACGAACCGTAGAGTCGCCACGTTTTCTGGCGGCAACAAAGGTGCGATCTTTAATTGCAAAGGGCAGAACAAAACCATCGCTGTAATCAATGTGTTCGCCGATCAGATTTACACGACCAGGTGCAGCAGCCACTAAATCAGGCTCTTCACCAAAAATCTCTAAAAACTTTTCTTCAACCCTGCTCATGATTAAGCCATCGAATTAAGGGTATCGGCGATCATGGTAGTCATGTCCCGGGTTGGTTCCCAGGCTAGCATCTTCTTAGCCTTTGAAATATCTGCAATGAGTACCGCTGGATCGCCCGCACGACGTGGAGAATCAATATAAGGAATCTGATGACCGATTGCATCGCTGGCAATCTTTACGACCTCACGGACTGAGTAACCAGAACCGCTACCCAAGTTATAAATTTCATGTCCTGCTACACCTAAAGAGTTTAGTGCTTTTATGTGTGCATCGATTAAATCAACCACATGAACATAATCCCGAATACAGGTGCCATCAGGTGTTGGCCAATCTGTACCAAAAATCTTTACTGGGTTTGCTTGAGTGCTTCGCAAAACATTTGGAATCAAGTGAGTCTCAGGGTTGTGGCGCTCAGCAAGCCATCCGCGAGCTGCTTTTAAAGCACCAGCGACGTTAAAGTAGCGCAGCGACGCCGCAGAGATGTAATGCTCTGATGCTTCCTTAGTGATCATGTGATCAATTGCTAACTTTGTTGCACCATACGGATTCGTTGGGTTGGTTTCTGAAGTTTCAAGGATTGGGACAACTTTTGGTTCTCCGTAGGTTGCGGCAGATGATGAAAATACGATCTTTGTAATTGATTGCTTGCGCATTTCATCTAGCAGAATTCGAGTTCCATCAACATTGACCGAGTGATACAAAGCTGGCTTTTCAACAGATTCACCAACAAGTGATTTACCAGCAAAGTGCATGACCGCGTTACATCCTGTTAGGGCATCGGCGACCTCAGCAGCGTTGAGCAATGAGCCTTGTACAAAATGCACACCCGCTGGCACCGTATCAGCATGTCCCATGCTGCAATCATCAAGAATTGAAATCTCAAAGCCTTTACCTAGCAAAATCTCAACAGCGGTAGCTCCAATGTAGCCAGTTCCGCCAGTGACAAGAACACGCATTACAAAATCACTTCACGAAGTTGCGTCGCAGACTGCTCTGGGCGCATGTCCATAATGAAAGCACCCATCGCTGACTCTGATCCTGCCAAGTACTTTAACTTTCCTGGTGCACGTCGAACACTTGTAATCTGCCAATGCAGGCGCAGTAGATCTCTTCCAACACGAACCGGAGCCTGATGCCAAGCGGCGATATATGCCATTTCAATTCCGAATACGCCATCTAAGCGTCGAGTCACTTCAAGTGCGATTTCTGGGAATGCATCCCGATCTAAATTAGTAAGTTCAGTTAAATCAGCAACCGGGTTCAATGGCGTGACATGAATTTCAAATGGGTAGCGGGCGGCGTACGGAACATATGCAACCCAACGTTCATTGCGGGCAACAATTCTCTGCTCATCTAAAAGCTCGCGCGCAAGAATTTCATCAAAAAGAATCTTGCCAGTTTCCTCATTGTACTTAGTTGCCGCTGCCAACATCTTCTCTACACGGGGAGGAAGGTAAGAGTATGCATAAATCTGTCCATGAGGATGTGAAAGTGTTACGCCGATTTCTTCACCACGATTTTCAAATGGAGCGATGTGCTGAATAAAACTTTCCCTTGATAACTCAGCGGTTCTATCAATCCACGCCTCTAGCAAAACTCGAACACGCTGGGCAGATAAATCTTTAAAAGCATTTCCATGTTCTGCGGTAAAACAAATTACTTCGCACTTTCCAGCAGCGCTTCCTAAATCAGTATCTGGGCCGTCAATGTCAGGAAGAGCCCAATCTCCAACTGGTGGTCGAAGCGATGGGGAGCGATTATCAAAAACAACAACCTCAAAATCTGATTCGGGAATCTCAGTCAAAAGCTCACTCGTACTTGGGCACAGAGGGCACAGCTCTTTAGGTGGCAAAAAAATTCTGCCTTGGCGGTGAGCTGCCATTGCGATCCACTCATTGACCAGTGGATCTAAGCGAAGTTCACCAATTTCAGGCTGTTCCTCTCGAGGGCGAGTATCCAGAGCGGTACGCGCTTGGCCGGCGGTGTCGTAATAACGAATTGTTCGACCATCTGCCATTTGGCGATCACTTCTGGTGACGCCGGCGTTAAGTTTTTTACTCTCGCTCATAGTGTCGTTACTCTACCTTTGTGAGCAAGCAATCTGCACTATTGAGCGCCCCTACATCTTCATTGTTACTTGAAGTTGTAGATGGAGCGCTCATCATTCAACACTGGGGAGCACCTCTGCAGGGAGATCTCGCAACGGTGCAAACAGCCATTAGACCATCAATTGCAAATAGCTCGTGGGATGTACCTCAATTTCCCGGAATTATGCGTGAAAGTTCGAGAGGATTTTTAGGGCGTCCAACGTTGTCAGGTCATCGCCAAGGAAAAGCCTGGTCAACAAAGTTTGAGGTAACAGATTTTCATCACAGCAAGAATCTTGTCGCAATTACCTTGCGAGATTTTTTCGCTGAATTAGAAGTTGTTATTTCCTTCGATCTTGACATTCACGGTGTCTTGACCCAAAAGAGTTCAGTTAAGAACATTGGAACAACTGATTACACCCTCAACGAATATATTCACTGGCTTCCACTTCCAAAGGAAGCAACACAGACCTTAGATTTTGCAGGTCGTTGGTCAAATGAGCGAAACCCTCAGCGGAAAGATATTGCTACGGGTACTTGGGTTCGTGAATCTCGCGAAGGCCGAAGCGGACATAATTTTTCGATTGCAGATATTGCATTAACCCCGCAAACATCATTCCAATCCGGAAATGCTTGGGCGACCAGTATTGCCTGGAGCGGAAATTCTCACTACCTAGTTGAAAAACTCTTTGATGGTTCAGTCGCCATGGGTGCAGGAGAGTTATTGCTCCCTGGCGAATTAATCCTTGCTGCAGGAGAAAGTTATGAGGCACCTGCACTTAAATCTGTTTTCTCATCTGAAGGTTTAGATGGTGTTAGCGCCGCGTATCACTCACACCTTCGTGCACGTCCGCAGCACCCACAACGCCCACGCCCCTTAACACTTAATATGTGGGAGGCGTTGTACTTTGATCACGATGAAGTAAAGATCAAAGCTCTTATCGATGTAGCTGCTCAAATCGGTATCGAACGCGTAGTTCTCGATGATGGATGGTTCCACTCACGCCGAGATGATCGTGCCGGTCTTGGTGACTGGGTCATCGATCCGGCGGTGTGGCCTAATGGATTGTCACCGATCATTAAGTACATCAATGACAAGGGAATTGAATTTGGCCTCTGGTTTGAGGGCGAAATGGTTAACCCTGATTCAGATCTATACCGTGCACATCCTGAGTGGATCTTGCAAGAGGGTGATCGCGTTCCACCATTGTGGAGACATCAATTGGTTTTGGATTTAAGCCATGAAGGCGCCTTCAACCATGTCCTTGAGCAAACATCTGCAGTCCTTTCAGCACACAACATCGCCTACATCAAGTGGGATCACAACCGCGTACTTGTAGACGCCGGTCATCTAGGTCATGCAGGAGTTCATCGCCAAACTCAAGCGATTTATCGTTTGTTTGCAGAGCTAAAGAAACGTCACGCTGGTTTAGAGATCGAATCCTGTGCATCAGGTGGTGCACGTATTGATCTTGGAGTAATTGATTTAGTCGATCGGTTCTGGACTAGTGATAACAACGACGCATTAGAGCGCCAAACAATTCAGCGCTGGACGTCGCAGGTAGTCGCTCCAGAACTACTGGGCACTCACATTGGCCCAACGCACGGACATCAAACGGGGCGCACCCTTGAATTATCCATGCGTGCTACTACTGCGCTCTTTGGTCACGCCGGTATTGAATGGAATATCACCGAAGCAACTGAACAAGAGCGTAAACACCTTGCAACTTGGGCTAAGTACTACAAGGAAAACAGAGGACTACTGCATACCGGTAAGACGGTTCGTGTTGATTACCCCGAAGTTCATGCCCATCTTTATGGAGTAACTGCACCTGATCTTTCGCGTGCAATTTTTGCTTATGTTCAATTAACGCCAAATGTTGCGATTCACCCATCACCATTGAAGTTTCCGGGATTGGATCAATCAGCAAGCTACACAGTTAAAGCGGTATTTCCTGCAGGCAAACCACGATTCATGTTGATTACTCCACCTGAATGGATGAGCGGAATTACACTTTCAGGGTCTGCACTTGCAACTATTGGAGTCACTGCGCCAATACTTGCTCCAGCAAATGCTTTCTTGATCGAAATTGTGAAGGCTTAATCAATCCAGTTCAACGTACGTTCGACAGCTTTCTTCCAGCCGGCGTAACCAACTGTTCGTTGTTGCTCAGTACTGGTAGCGCTCCAACGTCTAGATTGTTGCCACTGCTTTCTAACCTCATCAGTTGATGACCAGAAACCAACTGCAAGGCCTGCAGCGTAGGCGGCACCAAGAGCAGTTGTTTCACCAATTAATGGTCGAGTGATATCAATTCCCATTACATCTGCCTGCATCTGCATACATAAAGAGTTTGCAGTGATTCCTCCATCTACCCGCATCTCTTTCATCGGCACTCCACTATCTGCAACCATCGCATCCATAACGTCGCGGGTTTGGTAGCAAATCGCTTCTAGGGCTGCTCGCGCAAGGTGGGCCTTGGTTGCAGCCCGTGTTAAACCAACAATTACTCCTCGTGCATCACTCCGCCAGTACGGTGCAAATAATCCTGAGAAAGCTGGAACAAAATAAACACCAGCAGTATCTGCAACAGATGATGCCAAGCTTTCTGTTTCTGCCGCGTTTGAGATTATTCCTAGTTGATCGCGTAACCACTGAATCGCGGAGCCAGTGACAGCAACCGAACCTTCTAGAGCATAGTGCGCAGGTTGATCACCTAACTTGAAACATACCGTTGTTAACAAACCATTTTTCGATCTAACTATTTCTGTTCCAGTATTGAGCAGTGCAAAGTTTCCAGTGCCGTAAGTAGTTTTTGATTCACCTCGCTCAAAACAGACCTGGCCAACCATTGCAGATTGCTGATCTCCCAAAATTCCGGCAATTGGAACTGCAGTTCCAAATGGTCCATGGGGATCAGTCATTGCATAAATTTCAGAGGAAGATTTGATTTCAGGGAGAGCAGAGCGCGAAACTCCAAAGATAGCCAGTAACTCTGGATCCCAATCTAGGGTTTCTAGGTTCATCAAAAGGGTGCGGCTGGCATTTGTCACATCAGTTGCATGAACTCCACCACGAACTCCACCAGACAGATTCCAGAGCAACCAAGAATCTATCGTTCCGAAGCGGGCATTTTCACCGCTTGCCATGGGAACATTGGATAGAAACCAGTTCATCTTGCTTCCGGCAAAGTACGGGGCGATTGTTAAACCGGTTTTGTGTCGAATTGTTATCTGTTGTTCTTGAGTTAATGTTGAGAGGAAATCTGTTGTGCGAGTGTCCTGCCACACGATCGCATTGCTCAGCGGCTGACCTGTAGTTACATCCCAGATTACGGTGGTTTCACGTTGGTTGGTTAAACCTATTGCGGCTAAATCTGAGCCCAAGATATTGGCTTGCTTGAGCGCTCCAGTGATGACCTCTTGCACCCGCTCCCAAATTTCAGCAGCATCATGTTCCACCCAACCAGCCTGAGGCAGTATCTGGCGATGTTCAAGTTGGTGTTGTCCAACCACTTGACCAGAGTGATCAAAGATCATGAATCGAGTACTACTGGTTCCTTGATCTAAGCTGCCGATGTAAGCCACGATGCACAAAACCTCTCACTGTAAGTTAGTCTTAGAGTACTCATTCGCAACGGAGATTCAACGTATATGTTCTTGTCGCAACTTGGCCCAGACCAGCGTGACTCTGCGATCTCCCAGTTAGCCACCGAAAAATTCGACATCTTGGTCATTGGTGGGGGAGTTACCGGAGTTGGAGCTGCCCTTGATGCTGCATCTCGAGGACTCAAAGTTGCCTTGATTGATTCACAAGATATTGCATCTGGTACTTCGAGTCGATCCAGCAAGCTCATTCATGGCGGGCTTCGTTACCTAGAACAGTACGACTTTAAACTTGTTCGTGAAGCGTTGCATGAACGTGAGCTAATGGTTTCAACCTTATGCCCACATCTTGTAAAGCCGGTTGGTTTTCTATTTCCTCTAACTGAAAAGTTTAAGGAGCGCACATATGTTGGCGCAGGCCTTGCACTTTACGATGCGCTCCGCGGTTTCCAACGTGCACTGCCATGGCACAAACACTTAAGCCAAAGGCAGATTAATGAGATCGCACCTTCACTGCGCCATGACATCGTTACCGGTGCGATTAAGTACTTTGATGCACAAGTTGATGACGCTCGACACACAATGTCAGTTGCCCGCACCGCTGCCCGTCACGGTGCAATTATCGCAACACGTGTAGCAGCAGAGTCTTTGATTCGTGAAGGCAAGCGGGTTGTTGGTGTTAATGCCCGTGATCTTGAAAGTGGAAAAAAGATTGCTATTAAAGCCGGAGCCACAATTATGTGCGCAGGTATCTGGAGCGATGAGCTTCATGAAAAGTTTGAATTAACCGCTGGTTATGGCGTAACCATGAGTAAGGGCGTGCACATTGTGCTGCCAGGTTCTGCGATTAAATCAGATGCAGGAATCATCTTAAAGACAGCGGTTTCTGTACTGTTTTTGATTCCTTGGGGAGACAAGTGGATCGTTGGAACAACAGATACTCCATATGACGGAGATCGCGCTGAACCGTACGCTTCACGTGAGGATGTTCAGTACATCTTGGATCAAGCTAATCGCGTTCTGGAGCCACAATTAATGGCGGAAGAGATTATTGGTGTGTATGCAGGTTTGCGTCCATTGGTAGCCAACATAAAGAGTTCAACGACAACTAAGCTTTCACGTGAACACACAGTTGATCGTCCAGCGCCAGGTTTTGTCTCTATCGCTGGGGGAAAGTACACAACCTATCGAGTTATGGGTAAGGATGCGGTAGATCGTGCAGTTATTGAACTCCGTCGCATCACTCAAGACTCAGTTACTGAAAAACTTCCGCTTGTTGGAGCAGATGGTTACTTTGCTTTGGAACAACAAAAAGAGCGTATTGCGCAGGAATCTGGTTTAGATGTCGAGACCATTACCCACCTCCTTAACCGCTATGGCTCGCTGATTAGTGAAATTCTTGAACTGATTGCACAAGAGCCCAAGCTTGCGAATAAATTGGATTCGGATCTTCCCTACATCAAGGCCGAGATTGTCTACGCAGCAACTCATGAAGGAGCACGGACTGTAGATGATGTTATTTCTCGCCGTACGCGTTTAGCATTCGAAGCAAAAGGTCACGGCGTTCAACTTGCAGAAGAGGTCGGCGCACTGATTGCACCCGTTCTAGGTTGGAGTGCCAAAGAGCGCAAAGAATCAATCACTGCTTACGAAGAGCTGGTCGATCGAGAGCTTGCAGCTTTGGATGAGCTACTTGAGGTTAATTCTTAATCTGTCCTTTGCATCCATCAGTTTTTGGTTTCTTAGTCGCTGTTGGTGAAGGTGTTGGCTTTGGAGTTGGTGTTGGGCCCTGCAAGACTTCAAATGTGACTGGAAAAGAAGATTCTGCATGGGTTCCGGAAACATCTTGGAATAAAACCTTACCGATGTAACTTCCCGCAGGGACTCCCTTGAGCGCCAAACTCCAAACACCGCTTGTTTCGCGTAAAATCGTCTGAGTTGGTTTCACCGATGGCTGTGTACTTTTATCAAAAACTAATTTTACATTTCCAGTTACAACTGGCGATCCACTTGGTCGTACAACATTGACTTTAAAGGTAACTAACTTGTTAGTAGTACTTGCTGATTGGTCTACGACACTCAAAACTGTTGGTTCTTGTTGCGGCATTAAGTCAACCAAGGAAGGGGTCCAGACTCCCTGTGCTAACTCTAGAAAAGAAGTCGGTGTCCCTCTGAAAACATTGAGGTCTAATCGATTGCCAGGCACCCCGTACTTAGGGGCGATTCCGCAAGAGGAGTATTGCCACACAGTCCACTGTGAATCACAGTTAGCTCCAGTCCAAGAATGTACATAGCAGCCACCATTTTTTAAACCTGGTTGATTTATTGGGTTAGCTGGATCAATCGCATACTGAGCAAGCCACAGCGGATATTGCGCAAGTTCGGGAGTGCGGGTCATGGAGCTTTCCAGAAAGTTGGCATATGAATAAAGAATTGGTGTACGTCCAGTTTTTTCTTTGAGTGATGCCAAGAATGTTGTCGCCCATAAAGTTACTGCACTTCGCGTTGCATACTTTTGACAAGCACCTGAAGATGAGTAACGAACACACTTATTTTCTAGATCGAGCGCATATGGCAAATCACGATCTGAATAACCCCCCATAGAAGCCAGACGCCACACCACTTTTTGAGCTTGTGCCAGCGCATCCTTCTGAACATCCTCAGGATCAGTCACATCTGGTAATACCGCGTAATGATAGAAACCGGTGTACAGGCCTGCAGCTTGCGCGGCATGATGATCCATCGCTGCATATTTAACTGACAAAAGATCTGCCGATTCACGAGTGTCGGATGCTTTGATAAAAACAAAGCGCATCCCAGCTTGATACATCTTTACAAAATCAATCGGCTTATCATCGGGATGTTGCCACCTACTAACATCTGCGCCATGAATTCGACCACCTGGGCCAAGCAAATCGATAAATTGAGCAGGGTCTGTGTTTGAGATTTCGGGTTGCTGTTTAACTGTGATTGCGCGAATAGGGGAGTACAAACTCTTTCCAGCAATTACTGAAACTGCGCGATAGCGCACTTGCGCGTTTAGGGCGGTTGCAAGGGCTGTGACTTTCCAGGTCCCAACCTTGGTTACCTTTGTTGTAAACCGCGTTGTCCTCCACTTTCCACCCATGTCAACTTGAATCTTCACCGTTGTGCCAGATTTGTTTGGTTTCAAATTTCCATACATTGTCAAAAGAGTCTCAGATGCGCTTGGAGTTTGACGGATTTGCATGCTCAACGTCGAATTAGTTGCCATTGATTGTGGAGCGCCGGTGATGTTAACCGTTAGCGCTGCAGCTATCAGAAAAATCTTAATCTTCATTGTTCTCGGATCTCCACTTTTAGGCCAAGAACCTGATCGATGGAGGCGATCAGAGCTGCTTTGAGATTGGGACGGGTTTGCGAATACTCATGGGATGTTGCGAATTTGCGACTATCAGAGAAGTCCAGGGTAATAACCCCGTTCTCAAACGAGATTAATCGAGCATCAAAGTATGCAATCCATGCCACTCGATTGTTTGATTCCAGGGCATCTAGAACATCGTTCCAGCGGCTACGAATCTGTCCTATCTCCACGGGGTAGAACTTTACCTTTTAACCCCGTTTCATTCTTTCCTTAGTGTGTAGGCGCGCCAATCCACTT
>JAGWVL010000012.1 GCA_018970885.1 Actinomycetales bacterium | reverse complement strand
CGAACACAGCTTGATGAAAAGACCGCGCCTCTTGCAGGCCTAACCGCGGTCTTTATCTTTGCGGTGCAGATGCTCAACTTTCCGGTAGCTGCTGGAACAAGTGGTCACTTATTGGGTGGTGCTTTGGCCGCTGTCTTAGTTGGGCCATGGGCTGCGACCTTAGCTTTAACGGTGGTTCTACTCATGCAAGGCTTCTTATTTGCCGATGGTGGTTTAACTGCGATCGGTTTAAATGTATTTAACATGGGTGTGATTGGCGTTTGGGCTGGTTATGGAATCTTCCTGTTGCTGCGCAAATTTCTTCCAAAAACTAAATCTTCGATCGCTTTAGCTGCTGCCATTGGTGGCTTGTTATCTGTTCCAGCTGCAGCGGTTGGTTTCACAATTCAATATGCAATGGGTGCGACAGCAACCTTTTCAACCTCAACTGTTCTGAGCGCCATGGTGGGAACACATGTTTTGATTGGAATTGGTGAAGCGCTGATTACAGGTTTAACTGTTACCGCGGTATTGGCAAGTCGTAGTGATCTTGTTTACGGCTGGAAGAACAATATTCAAAAGTTGGAGATTCGCAATGCTAAGTAATCGTAAATTTTATGTTGCAGGATTTATTGCTTCTCTATTTCTTGCAGGAGTTGTTTCTTTCTATGCATCATCTCATCCTGATGGATTAGAAAAAGTTGCCCAAGATGTTGGTTTTATTGATACCGCAAAGGATCACACCAACGCCGATGGAAGATTGGCCGATTACGGTGTTAAAGGAATTGATAACGAGCGTGCATCTGTTGGTGTAGCAGGAGTTATTGGAGTTATTGGAACCGCGGTTGTTGCAGGAGTTGCTTTCAAGTTAATTGCACGCAAGCCAAAGAAGGATCTCAATTAAGGTCGAGCAGGAGAACCATCACCACGGTCATGATGTCGGTGAGAGGCTCTACCTTCATCGCCACTCGCTAGTTCATTCTCTGCCATCCCACCTAAAAATCATTGCTGCATTAGCCTTTATCCTTATCGTCGTCTCTACCCCGATAACCCAATTGCCAGCCTTTATCGCCTACTTTGTATGGCTTTTGAGCGTAGTTGTTATCGCCAAGATTCCCTTTGCCCTCCTTTTCAAGCGCTCATTGATCGAGATCCCCTTTGTTTTTTTCGCAATCCTTATGCCCTTCTTTGGCTCTGGCGAAAAGATTCAGGTTGGGCCTTTTGATTTGTATCGAGAAGGTGTCATCGCTGGTTCTGGAATTGTTGTTAAGGGCACGCTGGGGGTCATGACCGCGATCATCTTGTCTACATCAACGACTGCACGAGAAATTCTTCGTGGTCTTGAACGTCTCAAGCTGCCGGTATTGATGGTTCAAATCGCTTCCTTCATGTTGCGCTACGTCAATGTCGTTAATGATGAGATGGAACGTATGAAGGTTGCACGCGAATCACGTGGTTTTAAAGCAACAGGAATCAAACATTGGAAAGTCTTAGCAACCGCGGCTGGCGCATTGTTTATTCGTTCCTACGAACGTGGTGAACGAGTACACCTTTCTATGTTGTCACGTGGGTACGAAGGAGTTCTGCCTCATGATGAACCTCCGCACATTAACAAAAGAGTGTGGCTGATCGCCATGTTATATCCGCTTGTTGCTGCAATTATCTTTATCGCTCAATTACTGATTGGAAAAATGTAATGACGACACCAAGCCTAGAAATCAAAGAGTTAGCTTTTGCTTATCCTGATGGTAATCAAGCTCTTTACGGTGTGAACCTTTCAGTACAAAAGGGTGAACGTGTTGCACTACTTGGTCCCAATGGTGCAGGTAAGACAACCCTTGTTATGCATATGAATGGAATTCACCCAACATCTCATGGAACTATCCATGTTGCAGGTCAATTAGTTGATTCAAAAAACAAAGAAGCTATCAAAGAGATTCGCTCAAAGGTTGGAATTGTTTTCCAGGATCCAGATGATCAATTGTTTATGCCTACAGTGGGTGAAGATGTTGCTTTTGGTCCGTACAACATGGGCAAAAGAGGGGCTGAATTAGATGCGATCGTTGATGAAGCGTTGAACTTGGTTGGTATGAGTGAGTTCAAAGATCGACCGCCGCATCACCTTTCCTTTGGACAGCGTCGCCGTGTAGCTGTTGCAACTGTGCTTGCGATGAAGCCTGAAATACTTGTTTTAGATGAGCCTTCATCAAACTTAGATCCAGCTAGTCGTCGCGAATTAGCCGATATTTTGCGTTCATTAGAGATCACAATGGTGATGGTTACTCATGATCTTCCATATGCATACGAGTTATGTGCCCGTTCAGTAATTTTGAAGGGTGGAGTTATTGTTGCCGATGGTTCTACGCATGAAATTCTTACTAATTCAGCCTTATTAACCGCTAATCGCCTTGAATTGCCGGTTGGTTTTTCCATTCAATAATCCAAGGTAGAATTAACCCGTTGGTGCAACCGCACCAAAGTACTTCCCTCAAGTGCTGCAGATGCAGCACTACATGCGAGTCTTATTTTCGCCCTAGCCGCCAAAAATGCGAGCTATACCCGAGACGCGCTTGTCGTCTCGATTGGTATGCATTTCTATGTCTCTACAACCACGTATCAGCGCGCCCGGAAAAGCTCGTCGCGCAGCATCAGCAGGAAAGCCGAAGCGGGCAAAGAAGGCTGTTGCTTTTAAAGAAGCAGCTCCTAAGGCGCGTCACACGACTGCACAAAAGGCAGCTCGAAAGGGTGCCGCAGCTAAGCCCCAGACTGCAAAAAGTTCGTCTGGAAAGCCTGTATCAACTCGTCCAACAACACGTCGTGATGCAGTGAAGGCAAAGATTGCACGCACCGATGATGGTCGTCCAAACTTTGATCCACGCAAGCGCGAAAAATTTGATCCAACCCGTCCAAAGAAGAACAGAGTTGCACCTGATACTCGTGCAGCTAACTTCCGTGCAGAGCGTCCAGTGCGTGATCGCCGAAATGAATCACCTGCTTATGCTCGTGATGATTTCAAAAAGCAGGCAAAATCTCATTCAAATGCAGCGGTCGATTTCGGTGCCGACGATAACTACATTTCAACAAATCTTGCAGATGCAAACCTAGTTGATGCAACTCCCCTAACTGAGATCACAACAACTTTTGGTGATCTTGGAATCGTGGCGCCACTTGTAAATGCGCTTAGCAAGCAGGGAATTTTGCATCCATTCCCAATCCAGATTGCAACACTTCCAGATGCTCTTGCAGGTCATGACATCTTAGGTCGCGGACAAACTGGCTCAGGAAAGACTCTCGCATTTGGTTTAGCCCTTCTTAACAATCTCAATGGCAAAGTTGCAAAGCCACATAAGCCATTGGCACTTGTTTTAACCCCAACACGTGAATTAGCACAACAGATTGATGAAGTTCTCATGCCTCTTGCACGTTCAATTGGTCACGAATCAGTTGTTGTTGCTGGTGGAATGTCTTACTCAAAGCAGATCACCGCAATGCGTCGCGGAACTGCAATCTTGGTTGCTACCCCTGGTCGTTTGATTGATTTACTCAATAAGGGTGAAGTTCAACTAGATCAGTTGCAAATCACCGTTCTTGATGAAGCAGACCAGATGGCAGACATGGGCTTTTTGCCTGTTGTGAAGGAAATCCTTGACCAGGCAAAACTTGATGGTCAGCGTTTACTTTTCTCTGCAACTCTCGATCGTGGTGTTGATTCATTAGTTCGTCAGTACCTGAAGAACCCAAAGACTCACTCTCTTCAAAACGATCGTGCCTCTGTTTCAACAATGGAGCACTACGTATTGGTTATGAATCCAACTGATAAAGATGACATTACCAATCAGGTTGCTGCTCGTAACGGAAAGACAATCTTGTTCGTAAAGACTCAGCGCGGTGCAGACCGTTTAGCTGACAAGCTCGCTCACGCTGGTGTTCCAGTTGGTGCATTGCACGGCGGAAAGTCTCAAGCGGTACGTACACGTACTTTGGCGCTCTTTAAAGAGACTCCAAACGCTGCTCTAGTTGCTACAGATGTTGCAGCTCGCGGTATTCACGTTGATGGAATTTCACTTGTTGTCCACGTTGATGCACCGACAGATCATAAGGATTACCTACACCGTGCAGGTCGTACTGCTCGTGCGGGTGAGGCCGGAACTGTTGTCACACTTGCGACTACTCGTCAGCAAAAATCGATTGGTGGACTTACTCAGCGTGCAGGAGTAACTCCTAAGTTTGTTGGCGTTACACCATTGAGTACTGAGTTAATGAAGATAACGGGTGCACAGGAGCCATCAGGTATTCCTTACATCGTGCCGATCGCTGAAAAGTCAGTGCGTAGTGGTGGAAAACGTCCACGTCCTAACTCAAACCAACGTCGTCGACGCCCTCGTTAAAACTTCCGATAATTGATAGGTTTCGCATCATGACTAACGCGAATCCATTTGCCCAACGAAGCACCCTTGAATATGAGCTGCCACCATTTGCTCAGATTAAAGAGGAGCACTACCTGCCTGCATTTTATGAAGGATGCGCGGAACAGTTAGCTGAAGTTCAAGCAATTCTTGACACTCCAGGTGCTGCGACATTTGAGAACACAATAGTTGCCCTGGAAAAGAGTGGGCAGTACTTAATGCGCATGCTGTTGGTCTTTTACAACAAGTCATCAAGTGACACTAATGACGCGCTAGATGCGATCGAAGAAGAGATTGCTCCAAAACTTGCTGCGCATCAGGATGCGATTAACTTGAATCCAGCGCTATTTAAGCGAATTAAGGATCTTTACGATTCTCGCGAATCACTTGGTCTTAATAGTGAAGATGCCTGGCTACTTGAGCGTTACTACAAGGATTTGATTCACGCTGGCGCACATCTAACAGATGCACAGCGAGCACGCTTGAAGGAGCTCAATGAAGAGCTTTCCTCACTTGAAACTCAGTTTTCAAAGAATGTTTTGGCAGATACAAATGATTTAGCTGTTTTGGTTGAATCACTGGAAGAGTTAGATGGGCTCAGCGAAAATGAAATTGCAGCAGCTGCAGCTGCTGCAAAGGATCGCGGACATGATGGTAAGTGGCTCATTGGAATGGTGAACTTCACCGGTAATCCCGTGCTGGATTCGCTAACCAATCGTGCACTTCGCAAAAAGATCATGGAAGCATCATTGTTGAAAGCTAACCGCGCTAATGAAAGCGATAACAAGCCTGTACTTCTAAAGATGGTAAAGCTACGTGCAGAACGTGCAAAGTTGTTTGGTAAAGAAACACATGCAGAGCATGTAATTGCAGTGCAGACAGCTGAGCATCCAGACAATGTGCATGCAATGCTTCGAAAGATTGCTCCAGCTGCGGTGCGCAATGCAAGAGCTGAAGCAGAAGATCTGAAGAAAGCTGCTGGAACAGATATTGAGAGCTGGGACTGGGGTTTTTACACCGAAAAAGTTCGCTTATCAAAGTACAACATCGATACCTCAAAGATGCGTCCATACTTTGAGCTTGAGCGCGTACTGCATGATGGTGTCTTCTTCGCAGCTAACAAGCTATTTGGTATTACCTTTAAAGAACGTCCAGATTTGGTTACTTATCACCCGGAGGCTCGAGCTTTTGAAGTAAATAATGAGGATGGCTCAAAGGTTGGATTGTTTATCGGAGATTTCTACACACGTGACTCAAAGCGCGGTGGAGCATGGATGAATAATCTCGTTGATCAAAACTTCCTGTTTAATCAACTTCCGGTTGTAGTGAACAACTTAAACATCCCAAAGCCGCCTGCAGGTAAGCCAACACTTCTTACATATGATGAAACAACTACTTTGTTCCACGAGTTTGGTCATGCGATTCATGGTTTGCTCTCGCAGGTTAAGTACCCACGTGTATCGGGAACAAGTGTTCAACGTGACTTTGTTGAATTCCCATCACAGGTTAATGAGATGTGGATCCTGTGGCCTGAAGTTGTAGAAAATTACGCCCGCCACCATGAAACCGGTGAAAAGTTGCCGCAAGAGTGGATTGATAACTTGAACGCCGCACGTACCTTTAATGAAGGACATGCAACAACAAGTTACTTAGCTGCAGCAATCTTGGATCTTGCGTGGCACTCGCTGACTACAGAAGAGGCAGCAAAGGTTACTGATGTTGAAGCCTTTGAAGCGCAAGCAATTAAGGATTATGGACTTGATTTTGCACCTGTTCCAACACGTTACCGCTCAACCTACTTCAGCCATATCTTTGCCGGTGGTTACTCATCTGGTTATTACGGCTACATCTGGTCTGAGGTTTTGGATGCAGACACAGTTGATTGGTTCAAGGAAAATGGTGGCTTAAAGCGTGAAAATGGTGAGCATTTCAAGAACACACTTCTTGGACGTGGTGGATCTATTGATTCAATGCAGATGTTCCGTAACTTCCGCGGCCGTGATTCAAAGATCGAGCCGTTGTTGAAGCGAAGAGGTCTGCTTTAAACCTAACTTCGAGAGAAGTTACAAAGTAGCTGGCTAGCCAGCAGAACCAGATCCCGACGGACCAGCTTTACGCTGTACTTGTGGCGCGCCACCGCTGCGTTGTCCGCCGCGAATCTTTGATCCGGTTTCAGAATGGTTTTGAGTACCTGGTGCACCTGGCTTATTTTTCTTTGCTTCAAGGGCAGCAAGCATCCTTGCTTTCAAATCATCATTCTTATCGGTCATGCGTTCATCCTACTGCTAAGAGCTTGGTTCCTTGTATTCGCGCAATCGTTCAAGCACTTCAGATTCACGATAACGACGGTGGCCACCTAATGTGCGAATTGCAGTTAACTTTCCAGCCTTAGCCCAACGTGTAACGGTCTTTGGATTTACATGGAAACGTTGCGCAACCTCTTTGGGGGTCAAAAGAACTTCAGCATCTGGGATGCGGTTCATAGTGACTCCTTCAATCGTGATCAATCTGTTGTGAGCTGTCCGTTTTGGACGGTATTGGGATGAAGTATTGCGATTTATTCCGCGTGAAGCAATACCTATGAGGCCTGCTCATAGGCTTGAACTAAGCGCCAACGAGACATTAAACGTTGATACCCGACACCCGCCATCATTCCATCTGATGCCGCAAGACCTGCAACAGAGTGTGTGACATCTTCAATTGATGAATCTGACTCAAGTCCATCTTCACCAGATTCACGTAATGCCTTATCCATATAATTAGCTAAGCCACCATAATCTAATTCAACTAATGACTCTGGATGAAACATTTCAAGCCACGCAAGCAGATTTTCTAGCTCTTGTTCAACTGGGCCATCACCAAAAGCATTGAGCACCGCATCATGTGCACCATCACAGCGCTGTTTTGCATTAGCGATAGTTGTTACTGCACGACAAAACAATCCATCGGCATTTGTTCCTCGTGTTCGCTCTTCTGGTGCAAACAAAATGAACCATCGAGGAGGGATAATCCAAGTTTCATTTAAAATATGTGGGACTTTATCTTCAAGTAAATCCACGCCTGCAGTAATTACCTCTTCCATCGCTGGAGAAACAAAGTACGGAACAACCGTGCTTGGAAGTGAATCTTTGAAATTATCGAGCGCTGCCCAACATCGCGTTGCAGTTGCCCATGGTGAGATATAACGAACTCCATCACGGTCAAAGATGTGAACTCCATCTGGTCGTCCTGCTGGAGGTTCAGGTTGAACAACACGATGCAGCGATAACTCTTCTTCTCTGTTAAAAGAGAAGGGATCATTTTCTAAACTCTGCCACCGCAAACGGTCGGCAGGTTCAAATGCAGATAACGGTTCGTAGATGCGAAGTGAAGCTACGTACGGTGTTGGTCTCACGCACGTGGAATGTAGTTACCCTCAGCAAATGGATCATCATCATCCTTGCTTGAGGTTGTATCAATTTCGCCATGAAGTTCTTTTGCAAGACGATCTAGATCCATATCTTGCGCGTTGTACTTCAAATCGCGTGCAACTTTAGTTTGCTTTGCTTTTGCGCGGCCGCGACCCATGGGCGACCTCCTTCACTCATTGCTATGCGTCAGGGAGGTAGGTTATCGCGCCTTGTAGGCCCCTTCCAAAGTTGAGCGTGGATTTGAGCCTTCCCGCTCAGAAACCTCCCCTGCAACCCAGGCTTTCATCCCTCGAGCGGCCAAGGATCGTAGGGTCAGATCAGCTACAGCTGGATCTACGAAGGCGCTCATGCCGATGCCACAGTTCCAGGTGCGCTCCATATCGGCTTGCGGAACTCCGCCCACCTTAGCCATGAACTCCATCTCGACAGGAAGTGACCAGGTAGATCGATCATATCTTGCTGTTAAGTGTTCTGGAATAACTCGTGCAGTGTTCTCTGCGATACCGCCACCAGTTATGTGTGAAAAAGCGTGAAGATGTTCGGGGAGCGCCTTAATCAACGCTAAACAATCAAGGGTATAAATCTCAGTTGGAGTTAAAAACACTTCGCCCGAACTTTTTCCATACTCGCTGACATTGGCATGCAAACTTAAGCCTGCGGTCTTAATAATGTGACGAATAAGTGAGTATCCATTTGCATGAAAACCACTCGATGGCATTGCAATAATTACATCGCCTGATTTAACTCGGTGCGCACCCAATTGACGTTCTGCATCTACAACTCCAGTTGCAGCACCTGCCACATCAAACTCATCATCATCCAACAGACCTGGGTGCTCGGCAGTTTCACCGCCGATCAAAGCAGTATTTGCCTTTGTGCAGCCACGAGAAATTCCGGCAACAATGTCTGCGATGTGTTCTGGAACAACCTTTCCTACTGCTATGTAGTCAGTCATAAATAATGGTTCTGCCCCACATACAACTAAATCATCTACGACCATCGCGACTAAATCCTCACCGATGGTGTCGTACTTGCCAAGAGCGCGTGCTATTTCAGTCTTTGTACCAACACCATCTGTAGATGTTGCAAGTAGAGGTTGCTTCATATTCTTCAACTTACTTGCATCAAATAATCCAGCAAAACCACCGATACCACCCACCACCTCTGGGCGTGAAGCTCTACCAATCGAAGCCTTCATTAACTCGACCGCACGATCTCCAGCATCAATATCAACACCAGCATCTTTATATGTAGCCATCAGTGACCGTGCACTTCCGTAATTTCAAGGCGCATCTTTCCTTCAGATAAATCCTCTGGGATGCGGATTGGATATTCACCTGTAAAACAGGCAGAACATAACCTTTCTGAGGGTACTTGTGTAGAGGAAATCAACCCTTCGAGAGATACATATCCTAAAGAATCGGCACCGATCGATCGACGAATCTCTTCCACATCTAACCCATGAGCGATTAATTCGGCACGTGATGCAAAATCAATTCCATAATAACAAGGCCATTTAACCGGAGGCGATGAGATTCGAACATGAATCTCGCGAGCACCAGCTTCGCGCAGCATTCGGACAATAGCCCGTTGAGTATTCCCGCGAACTATTGAATCATCGACTACAACGATCCGTTTACCTTCAATAATTTCCCGCAACGGATTGAGCTTCAAACGAATTCCCAGCTGGCGAATAGTTTGAGAAGGTTGGATAAAGGTACGCCCAACATAAGAGTTCTTAACTAATCCCATCCCAAATGGAATACCAGACTCCTTTGCATAACCGATTGCGGCAGGTGTTCCAGATTCCGGAACAGGAATTACCAGATCCGCTTCTGCAGGTTGCTCTTTTGCAAGTTGTGCACCAATTGCAACTCGTGTTTTATGAATTCCGCTACCAGCAATAGTTGTGTCAGGTCGAGCCAAGTAGACATACTCAAATAGACATCCCTTTGGTTGTGACTCGGCCCATTTTTGCGAACGAACGCCATTAGCATCAATTGAAATGAATTCACCAGGTTCAATCTCGCGTACAAACGCTGCACCGACAATGTCTAAACCAGCACTCTCTGATGCAACAACCCAGCCAGTTTCTAATTTTCCAAGTACTAACGGACGGACACCATGTCGATCACGTGCTGCATACAAGGTGTGTTCATCCATAAAGACCAGTGAGAAGGCACCCTCTAGTTGGGGTAGGACTGTTAAGGCACTTGCTTCTAGATTTTTTGAATCTTGCAATGCAATAAGCGCTGTCATAATCTCGGTATCAGTGGTCGCACCACGTGTGTAATTTGCATCAAGTTTTTGAACTAACTCAGCTAAATCACCGGTGTTGGTCAAATTGCCGTTGTGGGCTAAAGCCAGCGTTCCATACTTGGTTGGGCGAAGGGTTGGTTGAGCATTGACCCAGGTGCTTGATCCTGTTGTGCTGTACCGGCAGTGACCAATAGCAAGATTTCCTTTTAGTGTTGCTAGATCTCCTTCGGTAAAGACTTGAGAAACCAGACCCATATCTTTATACACAAGAATTCTTTCGCCATCACTTGTTGCGATGCCAGCAGATTCTGTACCTCGATGTTGCAGCGCATAAAGCCCGTAAAAAGTTAATTTTGCAACCTCTTCGCCAGGTGCCCACACACCAAAGACACCACATGCATCTTGCGGACCTTTATCTTCACCTAGAACATTGTGGTTGAGTAATCCATCGGGACGTCTCATAACTGTGCTCCTAGCGGTAGGTACTCAGATAAATTTGCACGCACACCAGAGGCTGCAATTTTTCCATCACTTAAAGCTTGTTCCCAAGTTAATTGTCCATGAGCAAGTGCAAGCCAGGTTTGTGCATCCATCTCGATTGTGTTTGGTGGAGTTCCACGTGTATGCGTCGGACCTTCACCGCACTGAACTGCCGCGTACGGAGGAATACGTACTTCAATTGCTCGCCCAGGAGCTTTAACAATTAGCAGGGCAAGGGTGCTCTTGACCTGTTCAAGTATCTGAGGATCGCGCATTTATTTATCCAAACAACCGTGGAAATGTTGAATTGTGGGCGGTTGATAACTCAGCTAAGGAAATTACCACATCATTGACAATTAAGGAATCTCCCCCAGTTGTGCCCAGTTTTGTGATCACAATTGAATTCTTGATCGCTAAACCTTCAAGTCTTGAGGTATGCGCAGGATCGATTGCGACTATTACGCGACCTGGAGTCTCGCTCAGCAATTCGACTCCTGCATTTTCAAGAGCAACTGTTGCACCAACCTTATGTCGCAAAACCATCTCAGTTAATCCAGCTGATAAGCCGCCTTGACTTAAATCATGGGCTGCGGCGAAAAATGAATTACCTTCGAGAAGTAACTCAATAAGCCGCATTTCACGCTGTAAATCAGCATCTGGAGACTGCCCAACTCGTTGGTTGTGCAAGAAAGCCCACTCGCTACCTGCTAGGTCTTCATGGGTTTCACCTAACAAATACAAATCCAGACCTGCTTGAGTAAAACTCATTGGAGTGCGGGTGCGAACATCTTGGATGACTCCTAAAACACCTATGACAGGTGTAGGTAAGATTGCGACCGTTCCGGTTTGATTATAAAAAGAAACATTTCCACCTGTAACAGGTAGCCCCATCTCTAAACATCCATCTGCCAATCCTCGAACAGATTCAGCAAACTGCCACATAACGCCGGGATCTTCAGGAGAGCCAAAGTTAAGACAGTTAGTAACTGCTAATGGACGAGCACCAGCGGTTGCAACATTGCGTGCCGCTTCTGCTAATGCCAACTTTGCACCTTGATAAGGATTCAAATAAGACCAGTTTGCATTTGCATCTGTTGAGATCGCAACGCCAAGGTTTGTTTTTTCATCAATACGAATCATGCCTGAATCATCAGGTTGTGATTGGATGGTATTTCCTTGGACATATTTGTCGTATTGAGATGTAACCCAAGACTTATCAGCAAGATTTGGTGCCGCAGCTAACTTCAACACAGCATCTTTGATCTCTGAAGCTGTTCGAGGAATAGGTACATTGACTATCTGCGCATTTACTTGATTGATGTAATCAGGCTGTGCCAGTGGACGGTTGTAAACCGGGCCATCATGGGCCACTGTGCGTGGTGGAACATCAACAATTAACTCGCCATTCCAAGTAATTTCGAGGTGATTTCCATCGGTAACTTCGCCAATTACGGTAACAGTTACATCCCACTTCTTACAGATCTCTAAAAAGCGCTCAATCTTGCTAGGTTCAACAATGGCACACATGCGCTCCTGTGATTCCGACATCAAGATCTCTTCCGGTGACAGTGATGGATCACGCAATGGAACCTTGTCTAACTGCACCTTCATGCCGCCAGAACCACCTGATGCCAGCTCACTTGTTGCACACGATAAGCCTGCTCCGCCAAGGTCTTGTATACCTACAACTAGATCTTCGGCAAAGATCTCTAGTGAGCATTCAATTAAAACTTTCTCAACAAATGGATCACCGACTTGAACACTTGGACGCTTAGTAGATCCACCAGTACCAAATGTTTCAGAGGCAAGCACTGACACTCCACCGATTCCATCGCCACCGGTTTTGGCACCGTACAACACAACTAAATTGCCGGCACCTGCTGCTTTGGCTAACTTAATATCGCTGTGCTTCATTACTCCGACACACAACGCATTTACAAGTGGATTACCCGCATAGGTTTCATCAAAGGTAATTTCGCCGCCAATGTTTGGTAGTCCTAGGCAGTTTCCGTAACCACCGATACCAGCAACGATTCCAGGTAAGACGCGACGAGTATCTGGTGCTTCCGCAGGTCCAAAACGAAGTGGATCCATAACTGCTATTGGCCTAGCACCCATTGTCAAAATGTCACGAACGATTCCGCCAACTCCTGTTGCTGCACCTTGATAAGGCTCAACAAATGATGGATGGTTGTGAGATTCAATTTTAAAAGTTACTGCGTATCCCTGACCAACATCAACAACACCTGCATTTTCACCAATACCAACTAGGAGTGCACTGCTTTTAGGTGCTTTTTCCCCAAACTGCTTTAAGTGAACCTTAGAAGATTTATAGGAACAGTGTTCGGACCACATGACTGAATACATCGCAAGCTCTGATGAGGTTGGGCGACGACCAAGAATTTCTTTGATGCGTGCATACTCATCGGGTTTTAGCCCAAGTTCGGCAAATGGTTGTGAGTTATCTGGAGTTGTTTGCGCAATTGCGACGGTATCTAGCGCCATCACTTCACCATTGCATTCAAGATCGAGGTAAAGAAGCCAAGACCTTGAGCAGATGGCCCTGTTAGCTCATTGATGGCATGTTCTGGGTGTGGCATAAGCCCGACAACATTCCCCTTTGCATTTGTAATTCCGGCGATCAAATTGCGTGATCCATTGGGGTTTTCACCAACATATCGGGCGACTACCCGGCCTTCGCCCTCGAGCATCAAAAGGGTTTGATCATCGCACTGGAAAGATCCCTCACCATTCTTTAATGGAATAACAATTTTTTCGCCTTGTTTGAAGGAGTTTGTCCATGCAGTTTGATTATTAATAACTTCAATCTCTTGATCACGGCATAAGAAGTGCAGATCAGAGTTTCGAGTTAACGCACCCGGCAAAAGATGTGATTCACATAAAACTTGAAAACCATTGCAAATTCCAAGAACGGGCATCCCTTTGTTCGCTACCTCAATCACTGACTGCATTACTGGTGCAAAACGTGAAATCGCACCACAACGCAGATAATCCCCGTAAGAAAATCCACCGGGTAGGACTACCGCATCAACACTCTTTAGATCTGCATCACCATGCCATAGTGAGACCGCTTCAGCACCACCTGCAACAACTGCACGCGCTGCATCGCGATCATCCAGCGTTCCTGGAAAGGTAATGACTCCTACGCGCATTACTTCTCAACTCTCACTACAAAGTTTTCAATGACGGGGTTAGAGAGTAAAATCTCTGCTGCTTTTTCTACCTCAGCAAGTTGTGCAGCTGTTGGTTCGCCATCGATCTCAATTTCAAATCGCTTTCCTTGGCGTACAGATTTGGCAAAGGTAAATCCAAGTCGTGGCAATGCTGATGCAACAGCGTTTCCTTGAGGATCAAGAATCTCGGGCTTCAACATCACATCAACCACGATCTTTGCCATTTGTTGTCTCCCTTTTAGAACTTGCTGCCGGTGATACGGAAAAACGCTTCTTCGTAACGAAGGGCTGTCTTCTCTACGATTTCAGTTGGTAGTTCAGGTGGTGGGCTATTTCTATCCCATCCGCTTGCTACAAGGTAGTCACGTAGAAACTGCTTGTCATACGAGGGCTGGGCTCCGCCTGGCTTCCAGGTTGAAGCCTCCCAAAACCGAGAAGAATCAGGGGTTAGCGCCTCATCACCAAGGGTTATCTCGCCCTTGTCGTTACGACCAAACTCAAACTTTGAATCTGCAACGATGATTCCGCGGCTTGCGGCAAACTCTGATGCGGTGTCGTATAACTTGATCGTTAAATCTCGCAGTTGCTCTGCAGCATCTGCTCCTACGATCGCTGCTGCACTTTCAAAATCAATGTTGATGTCATGATCGCCAATTTCAGCTTTTGTGGCTGGCGTAAAGATACTTGTAGGCAATTGCGAACCATCTAACAAGTTGTTAGGCAGAAGATTTCCGCATACTGTGCTGTTGTTTTGGTACTCGACCCAACCACTGCCAGTTAAATAACCACGAGCCACGCATTCAATTTCAAACATAGTTAGAGGTTGCACGATTACTGCGCGATCTTCTACAACAGCTGGAACATCTGTCGAAACTATGTGGTTGCCAATAATGTCTTCTAGTAATTCAAACCAAAATAAAGAGAGTTGAGTTAGCACTGCTCCCTTCCCAGGAATAGTTGTTGGCATTACCCAGTCATACGCCGATATTCGATCAGAGGCTACAAGCAATATTTGCTTCTTATCATTGGTATAAAGATCCCGAACTTTTCCGGTACGCAGATGAGTCCACCCAGTAATTTCAGGCGCTGGCGGTGGACCAGCTAGGCCGAAGCCACTCACCGAATAGAGCCGGGCTTGTACTGCGCTGCGGCAGGGTGCGCGGATGTAACCGCATCGATGCGATGTACAACTCGAGCCACTTGTTGGCGAGCTTCGCCAGTAAATTCAATTGGGTCACTAATTAACACATCTAGCGCTGCGCGATCAAGTGGCAATCGACTATCTGCCGCTAAATCATCAAGAAGGGAGTTCTTCTTTCCTTCGCGCATACCAAGTGCTGCTTTAACCGCATGCTCCCTAATAACTTCATGTGCTACTTCGCGACCAACACCTGCTTTAACCGCTGCCATAAGAATCTTTGTGGTCGCTAAGAATGGTAAATAACGCTCTAACTCTGCGCTAATTACAGCTGGGAAAACCCCAAACTCATCAAGAACAGTGAGCATTGTTTCAAGTAAACCGTCAATTGCGTAGAAGGCATCGGGTAGAGCAACGCGACGAACGACGCTACATGAGACATCGCCTTCATTCCATTGATCACCAGATAGTTCGCTCACCATCGATGCATATCCGCGAAGAACTACTGAAAGACCATTAACACGTTCGCATGAACGCGTGTTCATCTTGTGAGGCATTGCACTACTGCCGACTTGGCCCACCTGGAAACCCTCAGTTACTAGTTCGACACCCGCCATTAAACGAATAGAAGTTGCAAGTGAGGATGGAGCTGATGCGATCTGAACCAATGTAGTTACAACATCATAATCAAATGATCGTGGATAAATCTGTCCAGTTGAATCCAAAACATTATTAAAACCAAGCTCTTTAGCGATCACTCTTTCTAATTTAAAGTGCGCATCTGGTGAACCAAGAAGATCAATTGAATCCTGTGCAGTTCCAACTGGTCCCTTGATTCCTCGCATTGGGTAGCGATCTTGCAGCGAAGTTAAACGTTCATATGCAAATAACAACTCTTCAGCTGCTGATGCAAAACGTTTTCCTAAAGTTGTTATCTGTGCTGGAACATTGTGTGAACGTCCCGCAATTGGTTGATCTGAATACTGCACAGCTCTTTCACCGAGGCGAGCAAGAAGAGTTACAACTTTGTCATGAACAATTTCAAGTCCGTTGCGAATTTGGAGTGCTTCAATGTTTTCTGTTAAATCCCTGCTCGTCATTCCGGCGTGGATCGCTTCATGTCCAGCTAATTCGTTGAACTCATCAATTCGTGCTTTTACATCGTGACGGCTCTTCTTTTCGCGGGCATCAATAGCTGCTAAATCCACCTGTGTAATTACATTTTCGTAATCTGTAATTACATCCTTAGCGATTGCATGACCAAGGGTTGATTGAGCGCGCATGACCGCGATCCATAGCTTGCGCTCTGCAATGATTTTTGCCTCAGGCGCAAAGATTTCACGCATTGCTGCTGAGGCGTATCGGCTAGCAAGCAGGTTCATTGGTGAATTATCTGTCATTTAATTGCCCTTCTCTGCGACCGACGCATTAAGTGCGATATCGGTCCGGTAAAAAGATCCAGCAAGTGAGATTTGACTGATCGCACGATAGGCAAGGTTGCGGGCCTCAGTGAGATCTTCTCCTACACCTGTAACAGTTAATACTCGACCCCCTGAAGAGACAAGCGCTTCATCCTTTTGAGTAGTGCCTGCATGAAAGATTGAAACATTTTTGATCGATGGGAACCCTGAGATAACTCCACCTGATTGAGGAGCTGTTGGATAGCCCTGCGTTGCCAGTACAACTGTAACCGCGGCTTCATCCCTCCACTCTAAAGTTGTGTCATTTAGATTTCCAGTTGCTGCGTTATATAAAAGAGTTGCGAGTGGAGTTTTCAAACGTGGAATTAATACTTGAGTTTCTGGATCACCAAAACGTGCATTGAATTCAATTACCCGTGTTCCGTGATCGGTTAACGCAAGACCTGCATATAACAAACCGACAAATGGAGTACCACGCGCAGCCATTTCAGCGATCATTGGTGCTAGAACTCTTGTGTGGGTGTCTTCGATAATGTCAGAGGGCGCCCATGGCAATGGGGAGTACGCACCCATGCCGCCAGTGTTAGGCCCTGCATCACCATCAAATGCCCGCTTAAAATCTTGTGCGGGCTGCATTGGAATAATTGTTGTTCCATCGCTAATTCCAAATAAAGATACTTCCGGACCCTCTAAATACTCCTCAATAACAACTCGTTTACAAGCAAGTGCGTGTTCTAAAGCCTCTTGCCGATTACTGGTGACTACAACACCTTTGCCTGCAGCTAGACCATCATCTTTGACAACATATGGAGCATCAAAGGCATCTAATGCCATCTCAATCTCGTCTTTGCTAGTGCAGGTAAAGCTATGTGCAGTTGGTACTCCCGCATCACGCATAACTTCTTTCGCAAAATGCTTTGAACCTTCTAGTTGTGCAGCAGCTTTTGAGGGCCCAAAGACAGCGATATTGGCTGCTCGTAGCTCATCGGCAACACCATTTACTAGAGGAACTTCGGGGCCAACGACTACTAGATCGACCTGCAGCTTTTTTGCTAACTCAACAATCGCTGCATTATCCGTAACTAATATTGGATGGCATTGTGCAAACTGTGCGATACCAGGATTTCCGGGCGCAACATGAAGTTCGGTGCATGCCGGATCTGCCTGTAGTCCTACCCCTAGTGCGTGTTCGCGACCGCCGCTTCCGACTAGGAGGATTTTCATTCTTAGATGAAATCCTTTACAACAATTGTTTGATCGCGACCGGGACCAACGCCAATCGCACTCATCGGCGCACCTGAAATCTTCTCAAGGAATGCAACATAATCCTGAGCATTCTTAGGAAGATCAGCGAGTTTGCGGGCCCCAGAGATATCTTCACTCCAGCCAGCTAGGTATTCGTAAATTGGCTTAGCATGGTGGAAATCTGTTTGTGATGCTGGAAGCTCTTCAACACGCTTTCCATCAATTTCGTAGGCAACACATACCGGAATCTTTTCCCAACCAGTTAATACATCTAACTTTGTTAGGAAGAAATCAGTTAAACCATTAACGCGAACTGCGTAACGAGCAATCGGTGCATCAAACCAACCACAACGACGTGCACGACCGGTAGTTACACCAACTTCTCCACCGATACGACGAAGTGCTTCGCCATCTTCATCAAATAACTCTGTAGGGAATGGTCCACTGCCAACACGTGTTGTGTACGCCTTCAAAATTCCGATTACGCGATCAATCTTTGTAGGTCCGATTCCCGAACCAGTACAAGCACCACCTGCTGTTGGATTACTTGAGGTTACGAATGGATAAGTACCGTGATCAACATCGAGCAAAGTGCCTTGAGAGCCCTCTAAAAGTACTCGCTTTCCAGCCTTGAGCGCTTCATCCAGAATCAAAACAGTATCTGCAACATATGGACGCAAAATATCTGCGTACTTCAAATATTCCTCTAGCACTTCATCTACTTCAATGTTCTTGCGGTTGAAAACCTTTATCAAAATCTGATTCTTATCGCGCAGCGCACCTTCAAGTTTTTGGCGAAGGATTGATGGATCAAATAGATCCTGAACACGAATACCGATGCGATTAATTTTGTCTGCATAGGCTGGACCAATTCCGCGACCAGTTGTTCCAATCTTTGATTTACCCAAGAAACGCTCTGATACCTTGTCGATTGTGCGGTGATAGGGAGTAATCAGATGTGCGTTGGTTGAAATCAGTAACTTACTTGTATCAATGCCGCGTTCATTTAATCCGCGGATCTCTTCGAGTAAAACACTTGGATCGATAACAACACCATTTGCAATGACAGGAATTACATGTGGCGAAAGAATTCCTGATGGCAGTAAGTGAAGCGCGTACTTTTGTTCACCAATGACAACTGTGTGTCCTGCATTGTTTCCGCCTTGGTATCGAACGACGTAATCAACGCGATCACCCAATAGGTCGGTAGCTTTACCCTTGCCTTCGTCGCCCCACTGAGCGCCGAGTAATACCAATGCAGGCATGAGTAAAGCCTTTCCGACTAGTTGTTAATTACTTGAGTGATGTGGTTCCTGTTGAACGAAGATCTTCGCAAGCACGAACAACGCGAGCTGCCATTCCTGCTTCAGCAAGCTTGCCCCATGCGCGTGGATCGTAAGCCTTCTTATTTCCAACTTCGCCATCGATCTTGAGAACGCCGTCGTAGTTTTTGAGCATGTGATCAACAACGGGACGTGTAAATGCATACTGAGTATCTGTATCCACATTCATCTTGATGACGCCATAATCAAGTGATTCGCGAATTTCTGAAAGAAGTGAGCCAGAACCACCATGGAATACCAAGTCCATCGGCTTGCTTCCTGTTGGAAGACCAAGCTTGGCTGAAACCGCCGCTTGCAATGTTGCAAGAATCTTTGGCTGCAATACAACATTTCCAGGCTTGTAAACACCATGAACATTTCCAAATGTTGCTGCAACCATATAGCGAGCGTTTGCATCGGTTCCAAGAGTTTCTACAGTTAGAAGTGCATCCTCTGGTGTCGAGTACAACTTTGCATCATGCTTTGCCTCGATGCCATCCTCTTCTCCACCAACAACACCAATTTCAATTTCTAGAATTGTCTTTGCAGCAACTGACATCGCTAACATTTCCTTAGCGACCTTCATGTTTTCAGGCATATCAACAGCTGATCCATCCCACATATGTGAGTTAAACAATGGAGCCTTGCCTGACTTAAGACGTTCAGCACCAAATGCAAGAAGTGGACGCATGAATCCATCTAACTTTTCTGCTGGGCAGTGATCTGTATGAATTCCAATGTTTACTTTGTAGTTCTTTGCAACAACATGCGCGTACTCTGCGAGCGCAACTGCACCATCAACCATGTTCTTAACTGTTGAACCAGATGCGTATTCGGCACCACCCCAAGAGAACTGAATGATTCCATCTGACTCTGCTTCGGCGAAGCCACGAATAGCAGCCGTGATGGTCTGTGATGATGAAACGTTGATTGCTGGATATGCGAAAGCGCCCTTTTTTGCGCGGTCAAACATATCTGCATAAATTTCAGGGGTTGCGATTGGCATAGTGTGACTCCTATGGGCTCGATGTAAATCTTTAGACTGAGCGCTTCGTTGAGTCGTCTAGAGGCTTACGACCAATCCTCTCACCTTCCCCCAAATGGCACAAAAAGACCCTCCGCAGCCTTGATGGGAGGGCCTTTATGCCTGACTTTTACCTTTTAACTCGCAGTTTTAAGGGCGTTGGCCAAGAACTTAGCCAGAGCCGCCACTAATACTGGATTACTCAAAAGCTTGATGAGCGCCAGAATAAATGAGGTCAGCATTATGTCTCCTTTCCTTTAGGGCATCTTCAGGGCAGCCCTCTTGTTACAAATTTCATTGCCAATTCCCTGTTGATAACAAAGTTGAACAGGTAGCCTCTTGCGTTATGAGTCAAGATCATGAATCACTAGAGAACCTGCTCAATGAGGATCGTCAATTTCCACCCACAGCAGAGTTTGCGGCACAAGCAAACGCGACAGCCGCTCTATATCAGCTAGCTGAAAAGGATCGCTTGGCCTTTTGGGATCTGCAAGCGAATGCATTGACTTGGGAAACTCCATGGACACAAACCTTGAAATGGGAAGTTCCTTACGCACAGTGGTTTGTTGGTGGAAAGATCAATGCATCATTTAATGCCCTAGATCGACATGTGATTGAAGGTCGTGGAGATCGAGTGGCATTTTACTTTGAAGGCGAACCTGGTGATACGCGAACAATTACATATGCGCAGTTACTGGTCGAAGTAAAGAAAACCGCAAACGCGCTTATTGAGTTAGGCATTCAAGCAAAGGATCGCGTCGCAATTTATATGCCGATGATTCCAGAGGCTGCGATCGCCATGTTGGCGTGTGCACGCATTGGTGCTGCCCACTCAGTTGTCTTTGGTGGTTTCTCTGCAGAAGCACTTTTATCTCGAATTCAAGATGCAGATGCAAAGTTAGTTATTACCGCAGATGGTGGATTTAGAAAAGGTGGAGCCTTTGCACTTAAGCCCGCTGTTGATGAAGCGTTAAAGGGTCAACACAATGTGAAAAAAGTTTTAGTGGTGCAAAGAACCAAACAAGAGACCGCCTGGAATTCAGCAACTGATATCTGGTGGCATGAGATTGTCGATCGCCAATCAACTGAACACACAGCGCAGGGCTTTGATTCTGAGCACCCGCTCTTCATTTTGTACACCTCTGGTACAACTGCAAAGCCAAAGGGAATATTCCATACAACCGGTGGATACTTAACGCAAGCTGCTTACACACATCGAGTTGTCTTTGATATCAAGCCTGAAACAGATGTGTATTGGTGTACTGCAGATGTCGGTTGGATAACTGGGCATAGTTACATTGTTTATGGACCGTTGATGAATGGTGCAACACAAGTAATGTATGAAGGAACTCCAGATACACCGCATAAGGGGCGAATCTTCGAACTCATCGAAAAGTATGGTGTCACAATTTTGTATACAGCTCCAACTTTGATTCGTACTTGGATGAAGTGGGGAGATGAGCACCCAAATAAATTCAACCTTTCATCTCTGCGGCTATTAGGTTCGGTAGGTGAACCAATTAATCCTGAAGCATGGATGTGGTACCGCGAGGTTATTGGTGGAAATCGTTGCCCAATTGTTGATACCTGGTGGCAAACAGAAACCGGTGGAATCATGATTTCACCGTTGCCTGGGGTGACCGCAACAAAACCGGGATCTGCAATGACACCAATTCCTGGAATCAGTGCAGTTGTAGTCGATGATGCTGCAAATCCAGTTGCAAAAGGTCATGGAGGATTTCTAATTCTTGATAAGCCATGGCCCGGAATGTTGCGCGGAGTATGGGGCGAGGATGAGCGCTACAAAGAAACTTACTGGTCACGCTTTAAGGGGATTTACTTTGCAGGAGATGGTGCAAAGTTAGATAAAGATGGAGCAATCTGGTTGCTCGGTCGAGTTGATGATGTAATGAACGTTTCTGGACACCGTATCTCGACAACGGAAGTTGAATCCGCGCTTGTTTCTCACGAAGCTGTTGCAGAAGCTGCTGTAGTTGGTGCGCAAGATGCAATGACAGGCCAAGGAATTGTTGCCTTCGTTATTTTGCGAGGTGGAATCGCACATGCAAGTGGAGAACAGCTAGTTGCCGAACTTCGTAACCATGTTGCAAAAGAGATTGGAGCGATTGCAAAGCCGCGACAGATTTTGGTTGTGGCTGAACTTCCTAAGACTCGAAGTGGCAAAATCATGCGTAGATTACTCAAGGATGTTGCGGAAAACCGTCAGGTTGGTGATGCAACTACTCTTGCTGATCCAAATGTTATGAAGCTGATCTCTGAAGGATTGAATTCATCAAAGGATGAGGATTAAAGCTGTACTCCTAGATATTTTTCAGTCAGTGACACAATCTCTTCGAGATCCTTAATAATCCCAACATGCTTATAAGCAACCGATCCATTAGCTGCAATAAACCAGGTAACAGGAACGCCTAAACCGAAGTACTCTCGTGAGCGACCATCTGGGTCATACAAGTTGGGCCAGGTGATTCCGTTACGTTCTACAAATGTGCGGCCATCATCAAAGTTAGCTTCTTCGACATCGACGCCAATTAGTTGAACTTTGCCTTGTGCTTTGTCATGAAAAGCACGTAGTACTGGTATCTCTTTCTTACATGGGCCACACCAAGATCCCCACACATTAACAACCATTGGTCCACGCAATGCACCGAGTCTTGCTCCTTTACTGCGGTCAAGGCAATCCATTTGTATTCCACCAATAAATGTTTGATCTTGAGAAATTGTTTTGCATGAAACTACTTCACCTTTGACATAGGTCGATGCAGGAGAACAGGCGGTCAGCAATAACAATACTGCTGCCATAAATGCTCTTTTCATCGAAAATCCTTATCTGTTTTTACTAACAATAACGCCTTCTCTTTATCCATCTCGCCAATACCAACACTCGGACAGATTTTTGCAACCGGACAAGCACCACACGCAGGTTTGCGCGAGTGACAAATTCTGCGTCCGTGCCAAATCATGCGCTGTGAAAGATTTGTCCATTCTGGTTGTGGAATTAATTGCTGGACAACCATTTCAACCTTTACCGGATCAGTTTCTTTAGTCCAACCAAAACGTCGTGACAATCTTCCAAAATGTGTATCGACCGTTATTCCTGGGATACCGAAAGCGTGACCTAAAACAACGTTGGCGGTTTTGCGTCCAACACCTGGCAAGGTAATTAGTTCTTCAAGAGTGCGTGGAACTTCTCCCCCAAAATCTTCAAGCAATTTAATATTCAACGCTTTTATATTGCGGGCTTTAGCTCGATAAAAACCGGTGGAGTGCACCAGATCTTCAATTTCGTGCAAATCAGCTTTTGCATACGCCTTTGGATTTTTGTACTTCTTAAAGAGGGCAGGAGTAACAGCATTAACTCTCTTATCTGTGCACTGAGCGCTCAATACAGTCGCAATGATTAATTCAAGTGGGTTTGTAAAATCCAATTCGCAGCGAATATTCGGATAAGTCTTGGTAAGGATGCGATAGACCGCTTTAGCCCCTTTACGGGTTTCGCTATCGACCTTCATGGGTAGTAAAGTACTCCTCGTGAGCACAGAACAAGATGTCGTACGTAAAGCCCCATTATTTACCGCCCTGGATGATGCAGCTGCCGCTTCCTTGCGTGCATCCATGGACTCGGTAAAGATCACAAAGGGCTCCGTCTTATTTGCCGAAGGTGATGAGGGTGATCACTTGTATGTAATCGTTGAAGGAAAGTTAAAGCTTGGAACTTCAAGTGGAGATGGTCGCGAAAATCTGCTGTCAATCCTTGGACCTGGCGAAATGTTTGGCGAGTTAAGCCTCTTTGATCCAGGCCCACGTACCTCGTCTGCAACAGCGGTGACAGATTCGAAGTTGCTTAGCCTTGGTCAGGAAAAATTGCTTCCTTGGCTTGCAGAAAACCCTCAAGTTGCTTTACAACTCCTTGCACGATTGGCACAACGTCTACGCCGCACCAATGAAGCTGTAGGCGATTTAGTGTTTTCTGATGTTCCAGGTCGTGTTGCAAAAGCACTTATCGATCTAGGTGAGCGTTTTGGAAAACAAACCGATGAAGGCTTATTTGTTCACCACGACTTAACCCAAGAAGAGTTAGCTCAACTAGTTGGTGCATCCCGCGAAACAGTGAACAAGGCACTTGCAGATTTTGCAGGACGCGGTTGGTTAAAGTTAGATGGCCGTGCAGTTTTAATTACAGATTTTGATCGCCTATCAAAGCGCGGTAAATAGTTAGTCGGTGATTTCGACTGTTAGTTCGATCTCCACAGGTGAGTTCAGTGGAAGTTCTGCGATACCAACAGCGCTACGTGCATGTTTTGCACCATCGCCCCAGATGGCAATAAAGAGCTCTGAAGCTCCATTAACCACACTTGGGTGCCCGATAAAACCTGGAACACCGTTTACGTAACCGACAACGCGAACAATCTTTGTAATCTTGTTTACATCTGCAACTGTTTCGACAGCTGCAAGACAGTTGAGTGCACAAATCTGTGCAAGCTCCTTGGCACGCTCAGGAGTGATCCCTCCATCAACTTTTCCCACACCTGCCATTTCTCCATTAACTAATGGAAGTTGTCCGGCGGTGAAAACTAAATTACCTGTGCGAATTGCTGGCACATATGCGGCAACTGGCTTTGCTGCAACTGGAAGCTCTAAACCAAGCTCTGCAAGCTTTGCACGTACATCAACCTTATTCATGCAAGTGGTCGCTTCATGTAGGCAACAAGCTGCTCACCAGTACCTGGCGCTGGAATAACTTGTACAAGCTCCCAACCATCAGAGCCCCACGTATCAAGAATCTGTTTTGTTACATGTGAAAGAAGTGGAACTGTTGCGTATTCATACTTTGTCATTTGTTGAGACTCTCTTTCACTAGTGATGAAACAAGTGCTCCATCAGCCTTTCCTGCAATCTTTGGCTTAATCGCTCCCATTACCTTGCCCATATCTGCAGGACCTGCAGCACCTGTTGAAGCTATCGCTTCAGCGATAATCTGCTTGATCTCATCTGCACTTAACTGCGCTGGCAAATACTTAGCGATAACCTCGCCTTCTGCTTTTTCTAACGCAGCCTTTTCTGTATGTCCAGCACCTTCAAATGCTTCTGCCGCTTCACGACGCTTCTTTGCCTCACGTGACAAAACAACGATTACCTCATCATCGCTCAGTACGCGTGCCTCTTTGCCCGCAACCTCTTCATTAGTGATTGCGGTCAAAACCATACGAATGGTGCTAGATGTAATCTCATCACGACCACGAATCGCTTCAGTTAGGTCGTTGCGAAGGGTTTCTTTAATGCTCATGCCGTGAACTCTACCGCCAGAAGCTCTGCGATTTGGGCGGTATTTAATGCAGCACCCTTGCGGAGGTTGTCGCCACAAACAAACATTTCAAGAGCCATTGGGTCATCGATGCTCTTGCGAACTCGACCTACCCAAGTTGGATCTGTGCCAACAGCATCAGCAGGCGTTGGGAACTTGTGATTTTCTGGATCATCAACCAACTTCACACCTGCTGCATTCTGCAAAATATCTTGCGCCGCTTTACGTGAAGGCTCCTTTTCAAATACTGCATGAACTGTGAGCGAGTGGGTTGTAATTACAGGAACACGTACGCAAGTAGCCGAAACCTTTAGGTTTGGAAGACCAAGAATCTTGCGTGATTCATTACGAACCTTGAGCTCTTCAGATGAGTATCCATCGGCTTTTAGCGAACCGGCCCAAGGAATTACATTTAAAGCCAAGGGCGCAGGGAAAGGACCAAGATCCTTTACAAAGTTATGAACATCTCCGGCATTTGTTCCCGCTTCAGTTCCAGCAACTTGAGAGATTTGTGCAACTAGTGCATCAATACCAGATTGACCTGCTCCAGATGCTGCTTGGTAAGAAGAAACAACTAGCTCCTTCAACCCATACTCTTTATGAAGTGCACCGAGAGCCACGATCATAGAAAGTGTTGTGCAATTTGGATTTGAAATAATTCCACGTGGACGGTTCTTAGTTTGTTCAGGATTTACTTCTGGAACAACCAAAGGAATGTCTGCATCCATGCGAAATGCGCCAGAGTTATCGACAACAACCGCACCACGTGATGCAGCGATTGGTCCCCATTCAGCAGATACCTCATCTGGAACATCGAACATTGCAACATCGATACCATCAAAGGCTTCGGGTGAAAGAGCTACGACGGTTAACTCTTCTCCGCGACACATTAACTTCTTGCCTGCACTGCGAGCAGAGGCGATCAGACGGATCTCGCCCCACACATCTTTACGCTCAGACAAAATGCTGAGCATTACGGTGCCAACTGCACCTGTAGCACCCACGACTGCAAGTGAAGGTTTTTTACTCAACGTCCAGTACCTCCATAAACAACCGCTTCGTTTTGATCTGCATCAAGTTCGAAGGCGGTATGTGCGGCCTTTGCACCACGCTCTAAATCTGCCTGACGACAAATGATTGAAATTCGAATTTCAGAGGTAGAAATCATTTCGATGTTTACGCCTGCATCAGAGAGTGCACCAAAGAAGGTCGCTGTAACGCCGGGATGTGAGCGCATACCAGCGCCAATCAATGACAATTTACCGATTTGATCATCGTATTGAATTGATGCAAAGCCAACCTCACCTTGCAGCTTCTGCAAGATTGCAGTTGCCGCGACTCCTTCAGATTTTGGCAATGTGAAGGAAATATCTGTGAGACCAGTTGCAGCCGCGGAAACATTTTGCACGATCATGTCGATGTTTATATCCGCATCAGCGATTGCTTGGAAGATGCGTGCAGCAACACCGGTACGGTCAGGTACTCCAACAATCGTTATCTTTGCTTCAGACTTATCGTGTGCGATTCCCGAGATGATTGCTTGCTCCATGGCTCCTCCTTCAGGGTGATCTTTGACCACCCATGTTCCTTCATTAGTTGAAAATGATGACCGTACGTGAATTGGTAAGTTGAAACGGCGTGCGTATTCGACGCAACGCAAGTGCAGAACTTTTGCTCCGCTAGCTGCAAGTTCAAGCATCTCTTCATATGTAACTGTCTTTAACTTACGAGCTGCGGGAACAACACGTGGATCGGCACTAAAGATTCCATCAACATCTGTGTAGATTTCGCAAACATCTGCATCAAGTGCTGCAGCTAATGCAACCGCAGTTGTATCGCTACCACCTCGACCAAGAGTTGTTACATCCTTTGTATCTTGCGAAATTCCTTGGAAGCCAGCAACGATCGCAATTGCCCCGCTTTCTAACGCTTCCTTAATTCGTCCTGGTGTCACATCGATGATGCGAGCGCGACCATGTGCAGATGTTGTAATCACACCAGCTTGGCTACCTGTAAATGAGAGCGCTTCATGTCCCAAGTTGTTGATCGCCATTGCGAGCAACGCCATTGAGATTCGCTCACCCGCTGTTAACAACATATCGAGCTCGCGCCCCTGAGGGATCGGCGTGATCTGTTCTGCCAGATCAATAAGTTCATCGGTGGTATCGCCCATCGCGGAAACAACTACGACGACCTGATTTCCATCCCGCTTAGCCGCCACAATTCGATTGGCTACCCGCTTCATCCCCTCGGCATCGGCAACTGAGGAGCCGCCATATTTCTGAACAATGAGTCCCATGGTTCAATCATGAACTAGATGCCGTGCAGGGGCTACCCGATTTCAGGTTATCTTAAATAATGAGACAGAATACGTGTCAAATAATGAGATTAAACATCCCTACGACCCTCAAAGGCACGACCAAGGGTGACCTCATCGGCATATTCCAAATCTCCACCTACCGGCAGGCCGCTAGCTAAACGGGAAACCTTTATCTCCATCGGTTTAATCAGACGGGATAGGTAGGTAGCTGTCGCTTCACCCTCAAGGTTGGGATCGGTCGCCAAGATGACCTCAACGATTCCGGCATCTGCCAAACGAACCATTAATTCACGAATGCGAAGTTGCTCTGGGCCAATGCCATCGATGGGACTGATCGCTCCACCAAGCACATGGTACTTCCCACGGAATTCGCGAGTACGTTCGATTGCGATTACATCTTTACTCTCTTCAACAACACAGATGATTGTGTTATCACGACGCGGATCGCGACAGATTCGGCACTCATCTTCCTCTGAAACATTCCCGCACTGCACGCAAAACTTAACCCGCTCTTTAACTACACGAATTGAATCAACCAAGGCTGATGCAACCTCTGAATCAGATTGCAAGATATGGAAAGCGATTCGTTGCGCACTCTTTGGACCAATTCCTGGCAGGCGACCTAACGCATCAATCAGATCTTGAATTGCACCTTCATACATACCTGACATCTATTACTTACCTTTAACAATTTTTGCGCCGAGCTCTTTTGCAAGCAAGGCTGCACCAGTTAACTGCTCTGGATCATTTGGGGCCTCAGATGTTCTAGTCTCGCGCGCAGCTGGTGTATTTGTGTCAATCGATGAATCAACAACTACTGCAATCTTGCGATCCAAACCAACTACATCGATAAATGCGTTACGCAAAATCACATCGGACTCAGATCGCTCAAAACTTTCCTTTGCACCAGCATTAACAATGCCAATGGTGATCGCATCCTCATCAACAGACAAAACTTGTGCCGATGCGCTAAGCAATGACCAAGTCAGCCTACGGCGCTTCTTTACATTCTCAATAACATCCGGCCACGCACGTCTCAGTGCGGCAATATCGAAATTACCAGGTACGTGCTTTGCAATGGAGTCTTTTTCTTTAGCGGGAGCCTTTACTTCCTCAACTTTGGAGGGAGCAACATCAGAGGTCGAATGAGTGGAGGCTGCTTTTTCTTGTGCCTCCACGGTTCGAGCCTCTGAGGCGCGACTGGTAGATATCGGAGCAATGTTTTCAACTCGCTCGAGACGCTCAATACGAGCAAGCATTCCCGCATCTGTGTTGTCCCCAATCGGCAGCAAAATGCGCCCGCAGATGAGTTCCAGGATTAAGCGCGGTGCTGTCGCTCCACGCATTTGGGTTAAACCCTCCGCCGCAATGTCTGCAGCTCTTGAAAGATTTGCCGTACCAATTCTGTTTGCCTGATTGCGCATACGCTCCATCTGATCATCAGGCATGTCACGCAAGATTGAATTAGAAGTTGAATCCTTTAACGCATCAACAATGATTAAGTCACGAATACGTTCCAACATGTCGCTAGTAAAACGACGAGGATCATGTCCTGATTCAATTACTCGATCAATTGTCTTGAACAAGGTTGCACCGTCATGGGCTGCGATTGCATCGATGGCGTCATCCAATAGCGCACCATCTGTAAATCCAAGTAGCTGAATTGCAATCTCGTAGCTCACGCCATCTTTTCCTGCACCAGCAAGTAGCTGGCCTAATACAGAAAGAGCATCACGAACTGACCCACCAGATGCACGAACAACAAGTGGAATTACACCCTTTGCAACCTTTACACCTTCAGCGTTGCACACCTTTTCAAGATGAGCTGCCAAGGTTCCAGGTGGAACTAAACGGAATGGATAGTGGTGCGTACGTGAACGAATAGTTGCAATTAACTTATCTGGCTCTGTTGTAGCAAAGATAAAAATTACATGTGCAGGTGGCTCTTCAACAACCTTTAGCAATGCATTCGCTGCGCCTGGTCCAAGCTGGTGCGCCTCATCGATAATGTAAATCTTGTAACGACTTTGCACCGGTGCAAAGAATGCTTTATCACGAAGATCGCGTGCATCATCTACTAAACCGTGGGTCGCAGCATCTAATTCAATTACATCTAATGAACCTGGTCCATTGGCAACTAAATCCTTACATGATTGGCACTCGCCACATGGATTTGGTGTTGGACCTTTTTCGCAGTTAAGCGAGCGCGCCATGATTCGTGCGCTAGAAGTTTTTCCGCAACCACGTGGACCGCTAAATAAGTATGCATGGTGTGTGCGACCAGATTCCAAAGCATTTGAAAGCGGAACAGTTACATGCTCTTGTCCGATGACATCTGCAAAAACAGAGGGACGATATTTACGATACAAAGCTAATGACATCGTCTGCTCCTCTACTGTTCGTCGCGCTGCAATTTAGTAGGACCCCTCGCACACCCGCCAGAGCGGACCTACCCTTGCTGCATTCCTGCCCTGGGGGAGTTCAGTACGGTAACGCCGTACGAGGGATCTGGTGTAATCATAGTTATACCCACCGATAGAGTTCTCCCCCTCGGGAGG
>JAGWVL010000047.1 GCA_018970885.1 Actinomycetales bacterium | reverse complement strand
CGCAAAGATTATGTAGATGTTCAAGGCATTCAAGTTTCACCTCGTGATCTACTTGCTGCAGCTTTACCTGATCCAGCAACTCTTGGTTCACGTATGAAGGGCAAAACTTGTGCTGGTGCCCTAGTTAAGGGCCTTAACAAAGAAGGTAGACCTTACTCCTGCTACATGTATAACGTGGTTGATAATGAGTGGTCGATGTCTGAATACGGAGATCAAGCGGTTGTGTGGCAGACTGCAATCAACCCAGTTATCGCAATGGAGTTAATCCATGAGGGTATTTGGAAGCCAGAGGGTGTTGTTGGGCCAGAGTGGTTTGATGCAAAACCTTTCTTGGACTTACTGCCTTCCTATGGAACAGAGTGGAAAATTCGCGACGAAGATCCTTCAGGAATCGAGAGCTAACTTATGACATCATGGGCTTTAGTAACGGGTGCAACCGCAGGAATCGGCGAGAGCTTCTCACGGCTTTTGGCATCGAAAAAGTACAACATTGTGTTGGTTGCTCGTGATTTGCCCCGACTTCAAGAGCGAGCACAAGGGCTTGAGGCAAAGTACGGGGTCAAAACCCACGTGATTCAGGCAGATCTTGCAACTGATGATGGATCTCTTAAAGTTGAAAAGTACATCGCTGACAATCAGATTGATGTTCTGATCAACAACGCTGGATTTGGAACCAGCAAAGCCTTCACAATGTCGACCTTAGAGATTGAGCAACAACTACTAGATGTCTTAGTCCGAACCCCTATGCGACTTATGCATGTTGCACTTCCATTGATGAAAGAGCGCAACCAAGGTGTGATCATTAATGTCTCATCAGTTGCTGGATATATCGCAGGTGGCTCATATAGCGCCTCAAAGTCCTATCTAACAGTGCTCTCTGAATCACTGCACACCGAGTTAGCTGCAACTAATGTAAAGGTGAGCGCGCTTTGCCCAGGCTTTACCCGCACCGAGTTTCATCAGCGGGGGAAGATGTCGATGAAAGCACTACCTAACTTCATGTGGCTGAACTCTGATCGATTAGTCGAACAATCCTGGAAGGATGCTTTGAAGGGTGAGGCGGTAAGTGTTCCTGGTTGGCAGTACAAGCTGCTTGTATTTGTTGTGCAGACACTTCCGCGTTCGATCGTTCGCAAAGTTGGCATGAACCTGAGGGCTAAACAAAGAAAGTAATGGTCATACCTACCCGACTCTCGGCGGGTTATCAGCCTTCTTTAAGTGGCTAATCGATAGTATGTACTCATTACTACGAAAGGTTCACACATGTTCCGCAAGATCGCATCAATCTCAGTAGCGCTCGTTGTCGCCGGTGGCGTCATGATCGCAGTACCTGCAGATGCCGCCGCAAAAATTTCAAATGGCGTTGCATGCACAAAGTCAGGTCAGACTACTAAGACAAGTGGTGGAACCTACCGTTGTACTACAAACCCATTGACTTCCAGTAAGAAACTAACCTGGTTGTCGCTTGATTGCTTAACCGCTGCAAATGATGCGGTTAAATCGCAGAAAGCTGCTGTAACTACTGCAGCAAATTTCAAGGCTCAGTTACCAGTTATTGAACTTGGAATCACAACCGAAACGGCAAATAAAGCAGAGATTCAGGTAAAGCTGGATGAAGCAACAAAGCGCTTAACTGCCGCGCAGGCAAAGTTAGCTGCAGCAACAACAGATGCTGATAAAAAGATTTTGACTACCGCTGTTGGATCATGGACATCGGCAACACGTGCTTATGCAAGCAAGATCCGCAACATTGATATCACCATCAAGAAGTTGGAGGCTGCAAAGCTTGCAGCTACCAATAAGCCTGCAGAGCTTGCAGCAAATATTGCTGATGCTCGCGAGAGTGCAAAGTTGATCTGTACCAAGGGCTTCTAGTTCTTAACTTTTACTAAAAACCTACTGCCACACAGGTAGTGGGTTTTCTGTATCTATGGGAACCCCTATCCCAAAAGAGCGAAGATCTTCTTACCCTGTGTAGATGCGCGTTCTGCGTTTCCTACCTCCCGCCCTCTTGGCGATTCAAATACCCATTCATAGTTTTATGGATGGATTGTGGGTCGATCTCATCGCCTTCAATTGTGTAGCTATCGCAGCTCTACTCTCGGTGTTGCTTGCTCCTCGAATCAACAACAAATGGGCGCAACCTTTAACTGGCTTAGCGATTGGAAGTTGGAGTATTGGTTCAATAGTTGCAACCGTTACCTCTTACGATGTAATTCCAGCGGCTTTTGATTACGCCTCTGACTGCTTGTATCTATTGTTCTATCCATTTGCTCTGCTTGGTTTGCAGTTGTTGATATCTAGTCAACAGAAGTTGACTGTGCTTGAAATCGTTGACGCATCAATTGTTGGTTTGGGATTAAGTACTTTGGGATCAGCTTTTGCCCTGCATCCCGTACTGCCTCACTTTGATGGAGATTTCAATCAATCATTTTTAGCGATCATTTATCCAGTCGCAGATCTAGTGTTGCTGTGCTTCATTATTGCAACGGTTACGATGCAGGGTTTTTCTGGACGTGGCTTTTACTTGGCGGCGGGAGTTGCAGTCTATGCCGCAACTGATTTTCTTTTTTTATGGCAAAGCATCAATTTAAGTTATGTTTTTGGTTCACTTATTGATTATGGATGGCTGCTTGCCTTTGCACTCATAGCAGAAAGTTGTTGGCATTCTTCTACTGACAATAAGAGCAGGGGTGGAGTTAGCCCGGTACTCATCACTATCTCAGTCTTTTTAAGTGCCACATTGTTGGCATTACTAGCGATTGCTCCAGATAACTTTCCGCATTTTATTTTGATTCCTGCGATCGGAACCCTTGCACTAGCTTTTATCAGGATGAGTATTGCCCTAAATCAAGCACGAAACATAGGACATGAAAGAATCTTGGCAAGAACTGATGAGTTAACGATGTTGCCAAATCGCAGACGATTGATTTCTGAGATTCAAAACTTCGCTACCCGACCGGGTTCTCTACTACTGTTAGATCTCGATGGATTTAAGCCAGTTAATGACACCTTCGGACATGAAGCTGGTGACCGGGTTTTGCAACAGGTTGCACAACGCTTTACACGTGCCTTGCCGTCTGGATCCTTGCTCGCCAGATTGGGTGGAGATGAGTTTGGGGTTCTAGTCGATGGCAGTCAAACCACCGTCATGGAGATCGCATTAGCGTTGCGGGGAACACTTTCCTATCCATTTTTAATTGATGGTCATGAAATTAGTATCGGAGTAAGTATCGGAATTGCAGATAATGATGGTGCTGATGATTTATTACTCAGAGCAGATAATGCAATGTATGCCGCTAAGCGCCAGGCATTGGGGGTTTGTCAGCTTTAATTTCCTGAAGCCGAGCTAGTGCTTCATTGCGCTCGATTGCGTGATCGACAATGCGCTCTGGGTAATTCTTACTGTAGCCATCGAGGAATAGCCATGGTTCATGAATTTCGGCGGCGGAAAGATGGGCAAGTTCAGGAACATACTTGCGAATGTAATCACCATTTTCATCGAAACGGCGACCTTGTTCGATGGGATTAAAGACACGGTAATACGGTGATGCATCGGTTCCACAGCCTGCGGTCCACTGCCAACCATGTGCATTTGAAGCGACATCGTAATCAACTAAATGTTCTGCAAAAAAACGTTCGCCGAGTTGCCATTCAAGGTGCAGATCTTTGACTAAGAATGAAGCGACAACCATGCGGGTTCGGTTGTGCATCCATCCTTCGAGAACAAGCTGTCGCATCGCTGCATCTACAAATGGATATCCAGTCTTACCTTCGCACCAGGCTTTAAATTGCGCACCGGGCTTGTCATATCGCATTTGTGCAAACTTAGGTACATAGTATTCAACATCGGTCATTGGATTGTTAAATAGGACATCGGCGTAAAATTCACGCCATGCGATCTCTTTTCTAAAGGTGTCATGCGCTTTACTTTCACCTAAACCTGCAAGCAAGGTGCGTGGATGGATCTCACCAAACTTGAGATACGAACTCATCTTTGAAGTTCCATCGATACCTGCAAAGTTTCTGTTTTCATCATATGAATCCAAACCTTTGCTGGTGAACTCTTTGAATCGCTTTAATGCCGCTGCTTCACCAGCTTCAATGACATTGACACCTTCTGGCATCTGAAAATCAGGAAATGCTCTGTACTCAGAGGTTGGTTCAACGCAGGTGAATTTCTTAGGTGTTACCGCGGGTGCGCGCCAGCCGTGTGCTCTCCAACCTTTGTAAAAAGGTGTGTACACCTTGTATGGTGTTGCATCAGATGGCTTTAAGACTCGACCTGGCGCAACTGCGTAGGGACTTCCGGTTCTGACAAGGGTAATTCCAGCAGCCTCTACTCGTGCATCGCGAGCTGCACCATATCTTTCATACTCGGCCGAAATATGAACCTGCTCGACGCCATATTTTTTTATCAAAGTTGATAAGACTTCTACTTGATCACCTTCGATGATGTGAAGTTTATTTCCAAGTGATTCATCTAGTGCGCGCAGCGACTGACCCATATACGCCAATAACTTTGATCCTGCCTCTTTGATCTGCTGCTTATCAAGAATAAAAAGTGGGATTACTTGATCTGAAGATTCAATTGCAGCCAATAGTGCTGGATGATCATTGATTCGCAGGTCGCGACGAAACCAGATTATTGATGTTTTCGGCGATGACATGGGATGATTAAATCACCATGCAGGAGATTAAGCGCTTCCAAATCCGAGGAGTTTCGGGAGAAGTCGTGCGTACCCGTTTTGTGGATCGAATCGTCGATTACTGGATGCCTCGTGGCGGAAGTGAACACCTGCTTATTGCCCATGATGGACAAAATGTCTTTGATGGAACTACTAGTACTCATCGCCGGCAGACTTGGAAAATGGCTCAAGCTGCCATCGATGTAGCTAATGAGCAAGGGATAAAGCCACCAACAATTATTGCCGTGTGGCATAGCTCGACCAAAGAGAATCCGTGGGGTCGCGCCAAAGATTTAGCACCTGAAAAATTCTTTACCACAGATACATATGTTGATCCGCGTTGGGCAATCAAAGATCAAACTATGACTCTTCATTCAGACTCTTATTTGCAGCAAATATTTGGTGAAATCATCCCCGCAATTTACGGAGCTCACTCCTCTGAAAAAACCGCTGTGATTGGCTCCAGTATGGGTGGTTTAGCAACTTTGTATGCCGCAATACAACACCCAGACAAGTTCTCAACGGCACTGGCTTTGTCACCACATTGGGTGATTAGCAATGAAGATTTTGCACGATCAATGGTTGATGCACTTCCATTGACACACAAGATTTGGATGAGCCGTGGAGATAAGGGGATTGATAAAGAGTATGTTCTACTACAAAACTACGTCGACTCCTTGATGCGTGAACGTGGCTTTACGCATAATTATCAATCTAAGGTTTATAGGCGCAGTGGTCACAATGAAAGATCGTGGGCCAAATATTTACATGAACCACTGAGGTTTTGGCTTAATACTTAATTATGTAATTTAGGATCTTAGAAGTGGATATCTC
>JAGWVL010000046.1 GCA_018970885.1 Actinomycetales bacterium | reverse complement strand
GATGCATTCCCAGAGATGCATTCCCGACACTGGTCTGCGCTACGCAGCACTAACTAGTAGGCTGGGCTCATGTCCAACGCTTTCGCAGCTTTAATCTGGTGGGTAGTTCCAGCAGTTGGACTCATTGGTGCCCTGGGGTATGTCGTTTGGGTGACAAAGTTTGAGGGAAAATTCCAACAAGAAACTCAGCGATCTGTCGGCAAGTTTCAACGTTTTCAGGATTCACTACGGGATTCACAAGCACGTGATGTAGCAAATGGAGCAACGGTTATTGCCGCAACTGCAGGCGGTGCTGATGTTGCTAAAGGTACACATGTAGCCGATGATGCTGGTTCTGCCGATTCAGCGAGCTTTGATTCTGGCTCATTTGATTCTGGGTCATTTGATTCTGGGTCATCTCACTAGGTCGCCGATTCACTCTCGCGCCAATGTTTAACTTTCGGATGATGAGATTCTCACGCCTTCCTCGATTAGTCACTTGGACCCTTGGATTATTTTTTGGGTTAGCAACTATCGCTCCACTTCCTTATGCAATTGTTTTACCTGGAGAAGCGCAAAACATTTTCAAAGGCGTTATTACCTTTAAGGATCTTGCAAACTATCCGGCAACGGGACGCATCGATTTAATGTCGATTCGAGTTACCAATCCTGATACCTGGATCTTTGGTCCAGAGCTTGTGTACTCATGGATAAGTGGTGACCGTGCGGTGTATCCAAAATCTGCGATCTACCCTCCTGGCATAACTGCAGAAGAGGAAAGCAAGCAAGCAAAGGCAGATATGGTGAATTCACAAGATAAAGCGATTGTTGCCGCGGTTAACTATCTTCAATCACATCCCGAAATTATGGCTAGTACAAAAGCTGTTGGGATCGAGCGCGCGCAACAATTGGATACCAAGAAGATTAAGTTCAAGGTTGGTGAAACCGGTGGCCCCAGTGGTGGACTGGTTTTTTCAATTGGGCTTGTTGAATTACTAACTGAGCAAGATCTACTGGATGGTCGCCACATTGCAGGAACCGGAACAATTTCCGAGCGCGGAGTAGTTGGAGCTATTGGAGGTATCAATGAAAAGATCATGTCCGCTAAAAAGGTCGGCGCCACACTTTTCTTCGCACCAGTTGATAACGCTGATGAGATCAGCAAAGTTCCCGAAGGTATAAAGGTGGTAACCGTTGCCACATTGGCGCAAGCGATTAACTATTTAGAGCGTTCCGGCAAGTAGTTTGCACCTTAGAGCCTGCTTAGAGGCTTTGAATTGGTGAGGCAATTGCCCTTGCAGTAACTTTGCCCCATGACGAATAACCCCCAGTTTCAACGCCCTTCCTTCCAACTCAAAGGCCGCAAGAGCCCACTGGCATTAACAATCGGAATTCTTGTAATCGCAGGTGCGCTTTTCACAGCACTCAGCGGTTTCTATGCAGATTGGTTATGGTTTAAATCAGTTAACTTCACAAGCACCTGGTCAACAATTTTGACAACTAAGGCAACACTCTTTGTTGTTGGAGGATTAATCACCACGCTCATTGTGATGTTCAATGTTTTGTTGGCGTACAAGCGTCGTCCGCTCTATGTGCCAATGACAGTTGAGGCAGATAATCTCGAGCGTTACCGTTCACAAGTTGAACCAATTCGTCGTCCACTAATTATCGGTTTAACCATTGCACTGTTTTACTTTGCAGGCTCTGCCGGTTCTCAAATGTGGAGCACCTGGTTGTTGTTCAAGAACTCAACCCCCTTTGGTGTTAAAGATCCGCAGTTCAACATGGATATTTCCTTCTTTGCTTTCCGCCTTCCGTTCTGGCAAACATTAATTTCGTGGGCGATTTCAACTTCAATCCTTGCAATTTTGGCATCTGTTGCCGTTCATTATCTATATGGTGGTATTCGCCTACAGGTGCAGGAGGATCGCACAACAGTGGCAGCACGTGTTCAGCTATCTGTGCTGTTGGGATTAGTAGTTCTGCTCAAGGCTGTTGCTTACTGGTTTGATCGATATGCACTCGCGCTCAAGGAAAGCCGTTTGATTACTGGTCTTACCTATACAGATGTAAACGCGGTTCTTCCAGCAAAGGCAATTCTTGCCGGTATTGCACTTGTATGTGCACTTCTATTTTTTGCAAATATTGTTCGTCGCTCATGGGTACTTCCTGCAGCAGGCACCGTACTTTTGGTTCTTTCATCAGTGCTTATTGCTGGGCTATACCCAGGTGCGATTCAGCAGTTCCAGGTAAAGCCAAGTGAGTCATCAAAAGAAGCGCCCTACATCCAGCGCAACATTGATGCCACTCGTGCTGCCTACGGCATCGACAATGTCTCTGTTAGTGATTATCAAGCAACAGTTTCAACAAACACTGGCCAGCTTGCAGATGATGCAGCGACAATTGCCAATATTCGTTTAATGGATCCAAATGTTTTGTCTCCAACCTTTAGACAATTACAACAGATTCGTCCGTACTACAGCTTCCCCGAGTCGCTTGATATCGATCGTTATACCGTAAATGGTGTAAAGCGTGATGTTGTTGTCGCAGTCCGCGAATTAAATATCGCTGGTAACCCCTCACGTAACTGGATTAACGACCACCTTGTATATACACATGGTTTTGGTTTTGTAGCAGCATACGGAAATGAGCGAGATGTTGACGGAAAGCCTTCATTTACAGTTGGAAACCTTCCACCAACAGGAGCGCTCGGAAAGTTTGAACCACGTGTTTACTTTGGTGAAAATGTCCCTGATTACTCAATCATTGGTGGAGTAAAAACTGATAATCCAGTTGAGTTTGACTACCCAGATGACACCTCTGCAAATGGTCAGCGCAACTACACATACACCGGTACTGGTGGAGTTCCAGTTGGATCTCTTCTTAATAAGGTTGTTTTTGCTCTGAAATATCAGGAGCAGAGAATTCTTCTCTCAAATTTGATCAACAAGGATTCAAAGATTCTCTTTGAGCGTAACCCGCGTGATCGTGTCTCAAAGGTTGCACCTTGGTTGACCCTTGACGGAGATCCATACCCAGCTTTGGTTGATGGAAAGATTATGTGGATCATCGATGGCTATACAACAAGTGCTGGCTACCCATATGCACGTCAAACAACCCTTTCAAATGCAACGGCAGATGCACTAACAGCAAACTCTGCCTCTATTGCTGCGCAAGGAAATCAGAGCGTTAACTACATCCGTAACTCAGTTAAGGCAACTGTTGATGCATACAACGGCACTGTGACCCTGTATCAGTGGGATGAAAAGGATCCAGTTCTCAAGACTTGGTCAAAGGCCTTCCCAAATACGATTAAGCCAAAGAGCGAAATCTCCCCTCAACTTCTAGAGCACATCCGTTACCCAGAGGACCTCTTCCGAGTTCAGCGTGACATCCTGAGTTCTTACCATGTGAAGACAGCTGAAGCTTTTTACGGTGGTCAAGACTTCTGGCGCGTACCTCGAGATCCATCAACATTTGGGGCTAACGCATCTGCACAACCTCCTTACTACTTAACACTTCAGATGCCAGGTTCAAAGAAGCCAACCTTCTCTTTGACTACTCCATTTGTGCCACGTGGCGGTCGTGAAAACCTTTCAGCATTTGCAGTTGTTAACTCAGATCCAGGTCCAGATTATGGAAAGATTTCGGTACTACAACTACCTCGTAATACCAACGTTGCAGGTCCATCACAGGTAGCTTCTAACTTCGAAGCAAAACCAGAGGTTGCCAACTCATTATCACTGCTTCGTCGTGGTGGTTCTGATGTTGTTCTGGGCAATCTACTCACGCTTCCAGTTGGTGGAGGTCTCTTGTATGTACAACCTGTCTATGTAAAGGCGACATCCAACACCGCGGCATATCCATTACTTCAGAAGGTTCTCGTTTCCTTCGGAGATCAAATTGGTTATGACGACACTTTAAAGGGTGCACTTGATCAGGTGTTCGGTGGAAACTCTGGAACAGCTGCAGGTGGAACTACTGGGGGTTCAACCGCGGCAGGTGCTACCAATAACTCCTCACTTGCAAACGCACTTGCTAGTGCAAAGCAGGCTTATGCAGATGGTCTTGCCGCACTTGCCAAGGGAGATTTTGCAGCCTACGACAGAGCACAAAAGCGATTGAAGTCTGCACTCGATGCAGCAATCAATGCGCAGAATAAGAAGTAGCAAGAACAAGAAGTAGTACGGACAAGCAGTAGAACCATTAATTTAATCTTCATAATAATTGTGAAGATTGAGTTATTGATTGGTTGAGATAAGGGCCAGTTCCATGCGAGCAATTGCATGGATTTGGTCTTTATCTATGTGTGGACATAAGATTGCGGGTACCGACGCGGGGTGGAGCAGCTCGGTAGCTCGCTGGGCTCATAACCCAGAGGTCGTAGGTTCAAATCCTGCCCCCGCTACTAGTTACATAATCATAAAAGGGTCCTCTGAGAGGGCCCTTTTTGCTTTACTCAATGCCAAGGGTTAATTACTTGATTCGAAGTGAGTTAGTAACAACCAGCACGCTACTTGCCGCCATGGCTGCGGCTGCATAGAGCGGTGACAACAATCCAGCCGCTGCTATTGGAATACCAATCACGTTATAGATAAGCGCCCATCCCATATTAATGCGAATGATCTTTAAGGTCTTTGTAGAAAGTTTTAGAGCAGAAACCACACTCCCCAGACCACTATTCATCAAGGTGATGTCAGCGCTATTAATTGCTGTGTCTGTACCCGTACCCATTGCCATGGAAAGATCTGCTGCGGTTAGAGCAGCGGCATCATTAATGCCATCTCCAATCATCAAGACTGTGTGGCCCTCACTCTTTAACCGTTCAACTATCTCTAACTTGGTCTCAGGTAATGCATGAGAAATGACATGAGCTGCATCAATTCCAACAGTGTGTGCAACTGTTGCTGCAACCTCGGAACTATCGCCAGTGACAAGCCATGGCGTAATTCCTATATCGCCAAGAGCGGCAACTGTTTGCGCTGCATCGCTCTTGAGCTGATCCCCCACTGCAAAGACAGCCAAAGCAACGCCATCCCAGGCAAGAACCGCCATAGTTAATCCCGCTGCTTGGCCGCGATCAACCGCAGATCTAATCTCTGGGTGAAACTCCGTTGAGCTATGCGCAACTGCAGCAGGTGAACCAATCAGAACAACTGGTGATTGCGAAAGAATTGAGACGCGTCCTGCCGCACCTGATCCTGGAGTCACAGAGAAATCAGAGACTGCAAAGGTAGGACGGGAAGAGCTTGGAATAGATGAAGCAGAAGTATTGTGAGTTAAGGCAAATCGAGTAATTGACTGCGCAATAGGGTGGTTGTTCAAAGATTCAATTGCTTGAGCAGAGGAAATGATGTTCTCTGCGGTAACAATCTCGGCAAATGAACGGCCAAGAACAGCACCTGCTGCGGTTGAAACAGTTGCCTCTTGAACAAGCATGACACCTTCAGTAAGGGTGCCCGTCTTATCAAAGACAACAACATCTACTTTGCGGGCGACTTCTAGAACGCGAGGCTCACGCAAAACAATTCCGCGGGTTGCACCGCGGCCAGATGCGACCAATAGTGCAACAGGGGTAGCTAAACCAAGTGCACATGGGCATGCGATGACAAGAACTGCGATCGCATGTGAAATTGAAACTGTCAG
>JAGWVL010000011.1 GCA_018970885.1 Actinomycetales bacterium | reverse complement strand
GGAAGAGCCCTCGTAAACAAGGTCGGTACGATCGGATAAACAAACTGGAGCGGGTGACCGGGATCGAACCGGCATGGCCAGCTTGGAAGGCTGGGGCTCTACCATTGAGCTACACCCGCAGATGTATGGGCTAAAGGTACTGGGTCGGTAATCAGAGTGCGAAATCTGGTTTAGACTCCTGCCTTGCGCCTCGGGGCGTAGCGTAGTGGCTAGCGCGCCTGCTTTGGGAGCAGGAGATCGGGAGTTCGAATCTCCCCGCCCCGACCAGTTTGTCTCGGTAATCACCACATCCACCTAGGAGCACTTAGTGAAAAGTTCAGTAGAAGTTCTATCTCCAACACGTGTTCGTCTTGATGTTGAAGTTGCTTACTCTGAACTCGAATCACATGTAGCAAATGCTTATAAAAAGGTAGCTTCACAGGTAAACATCCCTGGTTTCCGCAAGGGAAAAATTCCAGCAGCGATGATTGATCAACGCGTTGGTCGCGGAGCAGTAATTGATGAAGCTATCAATTCAGCTCTTCCAGAGTTTTACGGCCAAGCAGCCCGCGAACACAAGGTTGCAGTTATTGGTCGCCCAGAAGTGGATGTTAAAGAGTTTGTTGATAAGGACAGGCTTGTTTTCACCATTGAGGTAGATGTCCGCCCAGAGGTAAAGCTTCCTGATTTCTCAAAAATCACAATCGAAGTTGATGATGTAAAGGTTGAAGACTCAGATGTAGATGAGCAGATCGAATCTTTGCGTACGCGATTTGGAACGCTGACAACTGTTGAGCGCGAGATCAAGATGGGTGACTTTGCAACCCTAGATATGACTGCTTTTATTGATGGTGCTGAAGTTGATGGCGGACAAGCAAATGATATTTCGTACGAGGTTGGTTCAGACAAGATGATCGATGGTCTCGATGAGATCTTGATTGGAATGAAGGCCGGGGATGTAAAGCAGTTTGAAACTCAACTTGTTGGACAGCAAGAGGGTGAAAAGGGCGAGGTCAAGGCAACAGTTAAGGCTGTAAAGGAGCGTGAGCTTCCACCCGTTGATGATGCTTTCGCCAAGCTAGCATCTGAATTCGACACACTTGCTGAGCTCAAGGCTGACTTTGTTGTTCGTCTAGAGCGTGTAAAGAAGATGGAACAAGGTGCACAAGCACGTGACCGACTTGTTGAGAAGTTACTTGCAGAGAATGAAATTCCAGTTCCGGATAACTTGGTCGAACTTGAGGTTAACGATCACCTCGAGGGCGAAGGTCGCATGGAAGATGCAGAGCACCGTGCCGAAGTTGATGGCCAGGTTCGTTCTTCACTGAAATCAGATTTCCTGCTTGATGCGATTGTTCAGGCTGAGGATGTTCAGATCACTGAGATTGAATTGACCGAGTACTTAGTTCGCACATCACAGCGTTATGGGATGGCACCACAGCAGTTTGCTGAGGAGCTTCAAAAGGCTGGACAGATTCAGCAACTTGTTGCCGAGGTAACTCGTGCAAAAGCGCTCGCATCTGTGCTGGGACGCATCACTGTTAAGGATGCATCTGGCAATGTGATTAATCTGGAGGAGCTCGCTCCAAAGGCTGCCAACCCTGCTGATCTAGTTGAAGAGGCTTAATTCCTCCTCCGCGCTCCGCCTACAGCGAACACAACGCAGTTCACGCATCTATTTCACCTAATCGGGAAGCATTTAGCCTGCTTAATTGTTAAGGTCACTACAGGAAAAAATACAGGAGGCCAGTCAGTGGACACAGATAGCAAAATGAGAGACCAGATTTACAACCGCCTGCTTGAAGAGCGGATTGTTTTCTTGTCAGGTGAAGTCCGCGATGACATGGCAAATATGGTGTGCGCACAACTTCTACTTCTTTCTTCACTCGATCCAAAGAAAGATATTTTCTTATACATCAACTCACCAGGTGGATCTGTTACAGCGGGTATGGCTGTTTACGACACTATGCAGTTAATTCCAAATGATGTTGCAACAGTAACCTTCGGAATGGCCGCTTCAATGGGTCAGTTCCTTCTTACATCAGGAACAAAGGGCAAGCGCTACGCAACTAAAAGCTCACGAATTTTGATGCACCAACCACTCGGTGGAATCGGTGGAACAGCCATTGATATTCGCATTCAGGCAGAGCAGATGGCTATTACGAAGCAGACACTTTCTGAGTTAAATGCATTGCACACAGGGCAGACTCTCGAAAAGATTCTTGCAGATTCAGATCGTGATAACTGGTTCAATGCAAAGGATGCAAAGGACTATGGTTTTGTAGACCATGTAGTTACCTCATTGGGACAGATCACTGGAGGAAAAGCGTAATGAAAAACATTCAAGAGATTACATCTCGCTACGTTCTTCCAACTGTTGAAGAAAAGACAGCCTATGGATACAAGCGGCAAGACCCATATACAAAGCTCTTCGAAGAGCGCATCATTTTCTTGGGGCAGCCAATTGATGACACCGTTGCAAATGATGTAATGGCGCAGCTTTTGACTCTGGAATCAATGGATCCAGATCGCGACATCATGATCTACATAAACTCACCGGGTGGATCATTTACAGCGCTAACAGCAATTTACGACACCATGCAGTTTGTTCGCCCAGACATCAGCACAATTTGTTTAGGTCAGGCAGCATCTGCAGCAGCGGTCATTCTTGCGGGTGGAGCAAAGGGCAAGCGTTACGCCCTTGAGCACTCACGTATTTTGATCCATCAACCATCATCAGAAGGTGGCGGACAGGCATCAGATATCGAAATCCAAGCTCGTGAAATAGACCGCATTAGTCGATTGCAAGAGGATTTACTTTCTCGTCACGTTGTTAAATCAGCAGAGGAGATTCGTAAGGATATTGAGCGTGACAAGATTCTGACCGCGGTAGAAGCAGTCGAATATGGAATTGTTGATCAAGTTCTTGCATCACGAAAGGCAAAGAAGTAAGCACTTCTATTTTTGCGTGAAACTATTTGAGCCGGGCTCCCTTTGGTCATACAAGGGATACCGGCTCTTTTGGTTATCTAACACAATTTTTGTTTTTGGTGCTTCAGCTTTTCCAATCGCGTTAGCGGTAACTGTTTTAGATGCAGGTGGAACAGCAACAACTTTGGGTTTAATCCTGGGTGCGCGAGTGCTATCAGGCGTTGTATTTGCTCCTTTTGCCGGCGTATGGGCAGATCGCTTGCCTAGACGAAATGTGATGATCGGAGCGGATCTATTTCGATCAGCAGTGGTTTTATCAATGGTGTTTGTCTCCGCACCATCGATGCCACATTACTTATTAGGTCTTGCAGTTTTTCTTATGGGACTTGGTGATGCTTTTGGAGCAGCCGCAGCTGGTGCGATTATTCCAAGCCTAGTGCCAGATGAAAAACTTCCGGCTGCAAATGTTGCTCGCAACATCAGCACAAAAGGCGCAACCATCATTGGACCAGGTTTAGGTGGAGCGGCGGTATTCCTTGTTGGCGGACGCTTTACCTTTATCTTCACTGCATGTGCATTTGCGATAGGTACTTACTTTCTTTTCAAGATTCAAGAGGACATTAGTAGCGATAAACGCCAACAGGAACCTTTCTTTACCGAATTGAAAGAAGGATTACGCACAGTAAGAGACATTCCATGGATTGGAGCAATGATCGCAATGGCATCGCTCCAGTTAATGGTAGTAATCGCTGCTGAGACTGTTTTATTACCTGTTATTACTCGACGTGAGTTTGATTCAAATACTCCATTTGCACTATCGGCTGCTGCATTTTCAGTTGGTTCGATTATCTCCGCCATTTTGTGTGTCAAGATAAAGGTTAAGCATGAAGGGTATGTATCAATCTTTGTCTGGATGTTTATTGTTATTGCACCTTTAGCTTTAGTTTTCCCAATCTCTGGAACCTTCATCGTCATTGCATACTTGTTCGCAGGATTTTCTGTTGGACCTTGGGAAGCATGGTGGTCATCTGCGGTTCAACGTGAAGTTCCTGCACATCTACAAGGACGTGTCTTTTCCATTGATCACATGGGAAGCGCGGGTTTGATGCCGATAGGTATGGCGTTAATTGGTCCGGCTGTTGAACTTTTTGGTGAGAAAGAGTTGCTGATTGGAGCTTCGATTTTCCACGTGCTTATCGGCTTGGCGATCCTTCGAGTACCTGGTGTTAAGGACATGAAGATGCCAAAAAAAGAAAAAGGCACTGATTATTCTCTCGGCGAACAACAGTGAGCGTGAAAACACAAGCGTAAAGCCCCCGTAGAATCTAAACTTTTCTCATGACAAGAATCGGTGAAACAAGCGATCTTCTAAAATGTTCCTTCTGCGGTAAGACCCAGAAGCAGGTTAAGAAGCTCATCGCCGGTCCTGGCGTTTATATTTGTGATGAATGTATTGAACTTTGCAACGAGATCATCGTTGAAGAACTCAGTGAAGCAAACGCACTTGGACTTTCAGAGCTTCCAAAGCCTCAAGCTATTTTTGAATTTTTGGATCAGTATGTAATTGGACAAGATCGTGCAAAAAAGTCACTCTCTGTTGCCGTCTACAACCATTACAAGCGTGTACAAAGTGGTGACAGCGGACGTGAAGATTCAATTGAATTAGCAAAGTCAAATATTTTGATGCTAGGACCAACAGGTTGTGGCAAGACGCTTATGGCGCAAACTTTAGCTCGCATGCTCAACGTTCCATTTGCAATTGCAGATGCAACCGCGCTAACTGAAGCTGGCTATGTCGGGGAAGATGTTGAGAACATTTTGCTCAAGCTCTTGCAGGCTGCAGATTATGATGTGAAGAAGGCTGAAACTGGAATTATCTACATCGACGAAATCGATAAGGTTGCTCGCAAATCAGAAAACCCATCAATAACCCGCGATGTTTCAGGTGAGGGTGTTCAGCAGGCACTATTAAAGATTCTTGAAGGCACTGTTGCATCTGTTCCACCACAGGGTGGTCGTAAGCACCCACATCAAGAGTTTATTCAAATTGATACAACAAATGTTTTATTCATTGTAGGTGGAGCATTCGCCGGACTTGAAAAGATCATCGAAACTCGGGTTGGTAAGTCAGGCGTTGGTTTCAATGCAACTTTGCAGGATGCATCAGATAAAAACCGAAAGGACATCTTTGCTGATGTAATGCCAGAAGATCTTTTGAAGTATGGAATGATTCCAGAGTTCATCGGTCGCCTACCAGTTCTAACAAGTGTTGAAAACCTTGATAAGCCCGCGTTAATGCAGATTCTGACTGAACCAAAGAACGCATTGGTTAAGCAGTACCAGCGCCTCTTTGATCTCGATCATGTTCAGCTCGAATTTGATGCTGAAGCACTTGATGCGATCGCAGATCTTGCGCAGGAACGTGGTACTGGTGCACGAGGACTTCGAGCAATCATGGAATCTGTCCTGTTAACCATTATGTATGACGTTCCAAGCCGTACCGATGTAGAAAAGGTGATTATCACCAAAGAGTGCATCATCTCTGGGGGAGCACCAACATTGATAAATCACACAGGTCCAAAACGCTCACGCGGACAAAAAGGTCAAGAGGAGAAGAGCGCATAATCTAGACTGCGCAGTATGTCTTCAAGCCGTGAATTAGCCTCAACCTTCTCGCCCGTCGAGATTGAATCCCCTTTGTATGAAAAGTGGATGAGCGCTGGTTATTTCACCGCAGACGCAGCTTCTTCCAAGGAAGCTTTTTCAATTGTTTTGCCACCTCCCAATGTGACAGGTGTTTTGCACATTGGTCACGCGCTTGATCAAACTTTGCAAGATTGTTTGTCACGCATGAAGCGCATGCAGGGATTTGAAGTTTTGTGGCTTCCAGGTATGGATCACGCTGGTATCGCAACTCAAAACGTTGTTGAAAAGCAGTTAGCTGCTTCAGGTCAGTCACGTCATGATCTAGGACGCGAAGAGTTTGTTAAAAAGGTCTGGGAGTGGAAAGAGGAATCAGGTGGTGCGATTCTTGAACAGATGAAGCGCCTTGGTTCATCTGTCGACTGGTCTCGTGAACGCTTCACCATGGATGAAGGAATGTCCAAGGCTGTAGTAACTATTTTCAAGCGCATGTATGAAGCGGGATTGATTTATCGTGCAGAACGAATTATTAACTGGTGTCCACGTTGTTTAACTGCCTTATCAGACATTGAAGTTGAACATAGTGATGATGCCGGTGAGTTAGTTTCAATTCGCTATGGCGAAGGAGACAACTCAATTATTGTGGCAACAACTCGTGCTGAAACCATGTTGGGTGATACCGCCGTTGCTGTTAATCCAGATGATGAGCGCTACTCCCACATGATCGGCAAGAGTGTCAAGGTTCCATTGATTGACCGAGAGATTCCGATTGTTGCTGATAAGCATGTAGATCCTGCATTTGGTACAGGTGCGGTCAAGGTAACTCCAGCTCACGATGTGAATGACTTTGAAATCGGTGTACGCCACAACCTCGCAAATGTCGTGATCTTGGATGCTGAAGCAAAGATTATTAATACCAACAGCCCATTTGATGGCTTAGATCGATTTGATGCCCGCAAAGCTGTAGTCGAAGCGCTTCGTGTAGCGGGTCGTATCGTTGCGGAAAAGCGTCCATACCTGCACGCAGTAGGTCATTGTTCACGGTGCGATACAACTGTTGAACCACGTTTATCAAAGCAGTGGTTTGTAAAGGTAGAACCAATGGCAAAGGCATCTGCTGCTGCTGTGCGCAGTGGTGCGGTAAAAATTGAACCTGAAGCACTAGCTCCTCGTTACTTTGAGTGGGTAGATAACATGCATGACTGGTGTATCTCACGTCAGTTATGGTGGGGTCACAGAATTCCTGTTTGGTATGGACCAAATGGTGAGGTTGTAGTTGTAGGCCCCGATGAAACCGCTCCAGCTGATTGGACACAAGATTCAGATGTTCTCGATACCTGGTTCTCATCTGGCCAGTGGGCATTTTCTACCTTTGGTTGGCCTGAAAAGTCAGCAGATCTTGCAAAGTTCTACCCAACATCTGTTTTGGTGACAGGTTACGACATCCTTTTCTTCTGGGTAGTTCGCATGATGATGATGTCAACATTTGCCATGGGTGGTGTTCCACCATTTAAAACAATCATGTTGCACGGTCTTGTACGTGATCAATTTGGTAAGAAGATGTCAAAGAGCCGTGGAAATGTCATTGATCCCATTGAGTTTATGGACAAATATGGCGCAGATGCACTTCGTTTCACCCTTGCGCGTGGTGCAAATCCAGGCACAGATCAAGCATTGGCAGAAGACTGGATTGGTGGATCCCGAAACTTTGCTACCAAGTTATGGAATGCAACCCGTTTTGCGATGATGAATGGTGCAACTGTTTCAGGGGAGCTTCCAGCTATTGATTCTTTGAATGCGATTGATAAGTGGATCCTTAGCCGTTTATCTGAAACTGTTTCTGAGGCAACAGATCTGCTAGAGAAATATGAATACGCACGTGCCTGCGAATTGATGTACCACTTTGCCTGGGATGATTTGTGTGACTGGTACCTAGAGCTCTCAAAGGAAGCCTTTGCCTCTGGTAATTCCGAAGGTACTAAGCGAGTACTTGGTCATGTGCTAGACCAACTATTCCGTTTGATGCACCCGGTAATGCCGTTTATCACCGAACAAATGTGGACCACATTGACCGGGGGAGAATCCCTAGTAATCGCCCGGTGGCCAGTAGCTAACCATGCTCATGTCGATAAAGAGGCTGAAACTCTGATTGCTCAGCTGCAAGAGATCATCACCGAAGTTCGTCGTTTCCGTAACGATCAAGGTATCAAGACTTCGCTGAAGATTCCTGGTCGAATTGTTGCTACCGGTGAAATCGCCGAGTACGCATCAGCGGTTGCTTTTGTAGTTCGAATGGAGCTAGGCGACATTACGCCTAGTGCAAAATGCGAAGCCGCAGGGGTAACAATTGAATTTGATTTGACCGGTTCTATTGATGTGGTTGCAGAGCGTGCTCGTCTGGAAAAGGATTTAGCGACAGCTACCAAGGATAAGCAAACCGCAGAAGTTAAGTTAAACAATCAAGGGTTTATGGCAAAGGCACCTGAGATTGTTGTTGTAGAAATTCGCGAACGTCTAGCAAAGACAACTGCAGATATTGAAAGAATCACTGCAGCTCTTTCAGCATTGCCACAAGCATGATGATTTCTGCAGATGACCAAGAGCGCATAGACGCAATTGAACAAGCGTTACTTGCGCGTTGGCCTGAAACTCGCATCGCGCCAAGTACTGAAAGAATTGCAGCGCTTGTAGATATTTTGGGATCCCCGCAACTGACATATCCAACGATTCACATCGGTGGAACAAATGGAAAGACGACAACGAGCCGAATGATCGATTCGCTGTTATTTGCTCATGGTCTTCGAACGGGTCGATTTACCAGCCCCCATCTTGAAACCTACCGTGAACGTATTTCTATTAATGGTGAACCAATAGATGCCAAAGAACTTATTTTTTCCTACAATGATATTTCTGCATATCTTGATTTGATGGATTCTAAGTTTGCGAATCCGATTTCATTTTTCGAAGCGATAACCGCATTAGCTTTTGCAGCTTTTGCTGAACACCCCGTTGATGTTGGTGTAATCGAAGTTGGAATGGGTGGTGAATGGGATGCAACCAATGTTGTTGACGCCGATGTATCGGTCATCATGCCTATCGGCTTTGATCACATGGAGTACTTGGGCAATACTCTTCATGAAATCGCAGCAACTAAGGCTGGAATCATCAAAGAAGGCGGCTTCATAGTCCTAGCCCAGCAGGAGCCTGAGGCGGCAAAAGAGCTGATCCGCAAAGCCGCTGAAGTTGGTGCAGATGTTGTTCGCGAAGGTGTTGAGTTCTCAGTTCTATCACGGGCAGTTGCAGTTGGTGGACAGTTGCTTACGATTCAGGGAATTCATGACACTTATGATGAAATTTTCTTACCATTGCATGGTCGTCACCAAGCGGCAAACGCTGCAGCAGCACTTGTTGCAGTCGAAGCCTTCTTTGGAGATCAACCATTAGATATTGATGCGGTTCGCGCTGGTTTTGCGGCAGTTACCTCACCTGGTCGTTGCGAGGTTGTTCATCGTGACCCAACAGTTATCTTGGATGCTGCTCATAACCCACATGGTGCAAAAGCATTAGCCGATACCTTGCTTAATGAGTTTAATTTTGATGAAATCATCGCTGTCGTTGGAGTCTTTGGCGATAAGGATGCAAGAGGCATTTTTCAAGAACTTGAGCCAATTGTTGATTATGTCATCGTGACCCAAAGCTCTTCATCTCGTGCGATGCCATCATCAGAATTAATCAAGATTGCATCTTCAGTGTTAGGTTCAGATCGCGTTTTAGAGATTTCAGATTTAAACTCAGCCCTAGATAAAGCTGTTGCCGATTCGATTCGACCGCTCAGTGAAGACACAGTTGGAATCCTAGTAACGGGTTCAGTTGTAACTGTTGGTGAAGCTCGGACATATTTGAGAAAGAAGTTTGCACGATGAAGATTTTGGGAGCTTCTGTATTAATCGCAGAGAGCATGACAATGGGTTTTGCAATTTTGTTAGCTATGAAGGATCACTCTCAAGCTGCAATTATTTATGGTTGCGTTGTTTCCTTCTTACTTTTTGTTGCAGCAGGCTTAGTTCGTCGCCCTGGTGGATTTGTGATTGGCTCGTTGATGCAGGTCGCTATGATCACTTTTGGATTTGTTGAGCCATCCTTCTTCATTATTGGGGTGGTTTTGATTGGTCTTTGGGTGGCTGCCATCGTTGTGGGCCGTAAGGGTGAGGCCGCTCGCGCTGCCTTGCTGGCTGCAGGGCCTAAAAAACCCTAATAGACTAGGCGAGTGAGCACAGAGAAAACACTTATCCTGGTTAAGCCCGATGGCGTACGTCGCGGTTTAGTTGGCGAAGTTATTTCCAGAATTGAAGCTAAGGGTTATGCGATTGATGCTGTGCGAATGTTGCAAGCAGATGCCGCACTACTCGAGAAGCATTATGCAGAACATGTTGGTAAACCATTTTATGAACCACTAGTCGAGTTCATGATGTCAGGTCCAATCGTTGCGATCATTGCTTCTGGAAATCGTGTTATCGAAGGATTCCGCTCATTAGCCGGTGCAACAGATCCCACCGTTGCAGCACCCGGAACAATTCGCGGAGATCTAGCTCGTGATCAAGGAACCAAAGTTATGCAGAACCTCGTTCATGGCTCAGATTCGCCAGAGTCTGCAGCACGTGAAATTAAGATTTTCTTTCCACAGTAATTAATTCCCCGAGAACAAAAAGCACAAGGAGTAAAGATGTCACACGGAAGCAGAATGTCATTCATCGGTCGCGACATGGCCGTTGACCTAGGCACAGCGAACACACTCGTTTATGTTCGCGGACGTGGCATTGTTCTCAACGAGCCATCAGTAGTAGCTGTTAACCAAGACACCGGTGGAATTTTGGCCGTTGGTATTGAAGCAAAAAAGATGATTGGCCGTACTCCTGGCAACATAGTTGCGATCCGTCCGCTCAAGGATGGAGTTATTGCAGACTTTGATACAACAGAGCGCATGTTGCGTTACTTCATCCAGAAGGTCCACCGTCGTCGTTACTTGGCCAAGCCTCGCATCGTGGTGTGTGTTCCATCAGGTATCACCGGTGTTGAGCAGCGTGCGGTAAAGGATGCAGGATACGCCGCCGGTGCTCGTAAGGTGTACATCATCGAAGAGCCAATGGCAGCTGCAATTGGTGCAGGTCTTCCAATCCACGAGCCAACTGGAAACATGGTTGTAGATATCGGTGGCGGAACTACAGAGGTTGCTGTTATTTCACTCGGAGGAATCGTGACCTCGCTATCAATTCGCGTAGGCGGAGATGAGCTAGATCAATCAATTATTAACTGGGTTAAGCGTGAATTCTCATTGCTTTTAGGAGAGCGAACTGCGGAAGAGATCAAGATGGCTATTGGATCTGCTTACCCACTTGCAGGAGAAAATGATGCAGAGATTCGCGGTCGTGACTTAGCAACAGGTCTTCCAAAGACCATCGTTGTATCTGCAGCTGAAATTCGTAAAGCGCTTGAAGAGCCAGTAAACGCAATCATCAACGCGGTCAAGAGCACCTTAGATAAAACTCCACCAGAGCTTGCTTCAGATTTGATGGATCGTGGAATTGTTCTGACCGGTGGTGGAGCACTTCTTAAGGGATTGGATGAGCGCCTTCGTAAAGAAACTGGAATGCCAATTCATATCGCTGAGCGTCCTTTGGATGCTGTTGCTGAGGGTTCCGGAAAGTGCATCGAAGAGTTTGAAGCGCTTGAGAAGGTTCTAATCTCCGAGCCACGTCGATAAGGCTAACCTTTTAATGCGTAAGGGCGGTGAAGGTCGCGCACGTTTGTTGTTGGTGATCTTGATTGTCACCTCCTTATTTCTCATCACCTTAGATCTTCGTGGCGTAAAAGTCATCGAAGGTTTTAAGCAGGGTACACAAACTGTGCTTTCACCATTTCAACGTGCAGGCGCGGTAGTACTAAATCCTGTTAAAGATTTCTTTTCAGATGTCACTCACCTTGGGCGTACAAGAGGCCAGATCAAAAAGTTAGAAGCTGAGAATGCTGACTTGAAGATCAAGCTCTTAAATCGCAAAAATGCTGATGGACAATTGCAACAACTGGAATCAATCTTGGATTTGGCTGGGACCGCTGGCTACAAAATAGTAAATGCTCGGGTTATTAGCCATGGATCAAGTCAATCATTTTCACAAACAATAACAATTGATGCTGGAAGCAATGCAGGTATCAAGAAAAATATGACTGTACTTTCTCAGTTTGGTCTTGCAGGTGTAGTCAAAGATGTTTATCCAAACTCTGCTTTGATTCAACTAGCTAGTGATCCTGCCTTCAAGGTGGGTGCTCGCATCGCAGGATCACAGCAAATCGGAATCCTTTCAGGGCGCGGAAACCGTTCTGCCAGCCTGCAACTGCTTGATAATTCAACTACGGTGAAGGTCGGCGATGTTTTATTAGCTCGTGGAAGTGTGGCAAACCGTCCCTTCGTTCCGGGAGTTCCTCTCGGATATGTAAGTCAGGTTGATAACTCTGCAGGTGCTGTGGCCCAAACCGCAACGATCCGTTACTACACAAACTTTTCAACATTAGGTGTAGTTGCAATTGTTGTTAGTGGTCCAACCTCAGATCCAGGAGATGCATTGGTTCCACAAAAGCCTCGAGTCGCACCTGTACCTACAGTTACTGTCACAGTTACTCCATCACCTACTGCAAGTAATTAATTACAATGATCACCCGTCAAATATCGATTGCAACTCCGATTTTCCTCTTGATCTTTTTAATTCAAGAGGCGTTGATCTCGCAGTTTCGTTTACCTGGTGGGGGATTCTCAATACTTTTAATCTTTGCTTTAACCTGGTCCGTATTAAGCCAACCTGAAGTTGCAGCGGTGATTGGTTTTGCAGCAGGAATCTTGATGGATCTATCCCAAAGTGCAAGTGGCCCTTTTGGTCAGTGGACTTTAATAATGTTACTTGCAGGGTATGCAATTTCCTACATCGGGTACGGCGATGACAACATCCATGCAAATGCGATCGGTATTGTGTTTTTTGTTGTTGCTGCAAACTTTTTTGTAGAGATCGCATACCTTGTCACAGGTGCACTTCTTGGAGTTTCGACCGGTTCAATTGGTCAAATTGTTCTTACTCTGTTTGGAATGAGTATTTGGGCACTTTTGGTATCACCAATCATGCTGCCCATGTTTACTCGCTTACACTCATTGATCTTTGATTCTCGGTCAGCGCAATGAATAATAGATCCCGACTTGCAATTCTCGTTGTTCAAATTCTCATTGTTTCTCTCATGGCAGCCTTGTTTGGCAGACTTTTTTATTTGCAGGTTGCAGCCGGACCTAAGTACAAAGATGCTGCCTTAAGTATCCAAAGTCGCGATGTTGTAGCACCAGCTACTCGAGGATTAATTGTCGATGGCTATGGTGTGCCATTAGCAATGAATAAAGCGGGTTTGGCGATCACTATCGACCGTATTGCAATTGATAAATTAGATGATAAAGGCGCAGATGTAATGAAGCGCTTGGCAAAGCTACTTAAGCTTCAGTACAAAGATATTTATCAGAACACCCGTCTGTGCGGCGAGCTTCCAAAGGGACAAAAGGCTGGATGCTGGCAGGGATCTCGATATCAACCTATTCCAATTACAAAGTCAGCTGATCCAAGTATTGCCCTACAAATTGTTGAACGCTCCGATTCATTTCCAGGCGTAGATGCACAGCCTGTAGCGATTCGAAATTATCCAAGTTATCTAGATGTTAATGCTGCTCACGTACTTGGCTATGTTGGACCATTAACTGAAACTGACCTTCTTAAAGGAAATGGAAAACAGTATTTCCGCAGTGAATCAATCGGTAAATCTGGTCTTGAGATTGAATATGATTCATTTTTACGCGGCGAGCCCGGAATTCGAACAGTTATCGTTGATCGCAAAGAATCAATTACGCGTGAAAGCCAAAATACAAAGCCTGTTGCGGGAGATCACTTAGTAACAAGTTTGGATATTCGTTTACAGGCATCAGCGGAAAAAGCGCTCAAAGATGCGGTTCTTCGTGGAAGGGCTAATGGCTATACCTCTGATTCAGGTGCTGCAGTCGTGATGGACATCAAAACCGGAAGAGTTCTCGCTCTTGCTTCATACCCAACCTATGATCCCAATGCATGGGAAAAAGGTTTAACGGTTCAGCAGGCAGAGGATCTATTCAGCGAAAAGAAATCTGTTCCAGCTCTTAACCGTGCCTTGCAAGGCTTGTTTGCTCCTGCATCAACCTTTAAGGCTGTTTCAGTAGTTGCCGCAGCAGCGGCTGGTTATGACCTCAATGCCAACTACAAGTGCCCTTCACAGGTACAGGTTGGTACCCGTGCATTCCAGAACTTTGATAGTAAAAATCAAGGCACTATGACCATGAAAAAGGCTATTGCCGTTTCTTGCGACACGATCTGGTATCAAATCGCTTTTGATGAATGGTTACGTGATGGTGGCTTGAGGCCAAAATCAAACGCTAATGATTACTTCTTTGAGGCGGCTAAAGCCTTTAACATCACTCAAAAGGTTGGAATCGATTTACCTTCAGAGTCATCATCTCGACTAGCAGATCGCTCATACAAAAAGAGTTGGTACCAACAGAACAAAGATTTCTACTGCAACTATAAGGAGCGAGCAACTAAGGCACAGCAAACGCCTTTCTTGTTACAACTCGCCGCTGAAAACTGTGTTGACGGTGACAAGATTCGTGCTGGAGATGCGGTGAACTTTTCAATTGGACAAGGTGACACGGTTGTAACACCACTCAAGTTAACTCAGATGTATGCGGCGATCGCCAATGGTGGAACTATCTGGCAGATGATGGTTGCCAAAGCAATTGTTAAAACAGATGGAACGGTTGTTAAGACATTTACGCCAAAGAAGTTAGGAACTGTTAAAACTGCACCATCGACACTTTCCTTCTTGCGTAGCTCACTTCGCGAGGTTGTTGTTAACGGAACTGGTGCGGGTGTCTTTGCAGGTTTCCCAATTGAAGTTAGTGGCAAGACGGGTACCGGACAGGTCTTTGGTCGCAATCCGAATGGTTCACTCAAAGATGACACTTCATGGTTTGCATCCTTTGCACCAAGTAAGAATCCTCGCTACGCCGTTGTCATGATGGTTGGTCAAGGTGGTTTCGGTGCATCAACATCTGGTGTTGGTGTTCGACAGATTTACGCAACACTTTTTGGTGTTGTTGGAAACAAGGTTGTGCCTGGCGCGGCGTTGTTCCCAGAAGGCAAACCACCAACACAACTGCCTAAGATTTCACCAGCGACAAAACCTAAGGAGGCGAGCAAGTGAGTCAGATCCATGCCCGCCAAAGGTTATATCGACGTAATCGGCAATCACTTTTGCATGGTTGGGATCCAGTTCTAACAGTTGTTGTCTCTTTACTGTTAATCATTGGAACCTTGCTGGTGTGGGCGGCAACTCGTGATTGGTACATCCGCAATGGATTAGATGGCCAGTACTACTTAAAGCGCCACATTATTAATATTTTGATTGGTGGATTATTGGCATACGGTGCAACCGTTGTTGATTACCGATTACTGCGCGCATACACACCATTTTTATGGGGCGCTGGTGTTCTAGGTTTAATTATTGTTTTGATTCCCGGACTGGGCACTGAAATCAATGGTGCACGTGCTTGGATTGCATTGCCGGGTGGTTTTCAAATTCAACCCGCCGAACTTGCAAAGATTGCCATCATCATTGGTATGTCAATGATTTTGTCAGAACGAACCCATGACAGCAATGAACCAACGAGCAAGGATGTACTGCAGGCGTTAGCAATCGCAGCTATTCCGGTGATCCTCATAATCTTGCAGCCAGACATGGGAACAATTCTGATTATCGCTGCCTCTGTTGTAACAATCATTGCAGTATCTGGAGCACCTGCGCGGTGGGTTGTTGGCCTGTTACTGCTGGCGGTGCTGGGTGGATTTGTTGCGGTTAAAGCGGGAGTAATCAGTGATTACCAAGTTAATCGCTTGCAAACCTTTGTTGATCCTAATGCAGATGCTCAAGGTGCCGGTTACCAACTTCGTCAAGCCCGTATCACCGTTGGTTCTGGTGGATTGCTTGGAACAGGATTATTTAACGGTCCACAAACAAATGGGAGATTTGTTCCAGAACAACAGACTGACTTTATTTTCACAGTAGCTGGAGAAGAGCTTGGTTTTCTTGGCAGTGGATTTATTTTGCTGCTGTACCTCATACTATTAATGCGAGCCTTTTCTATCGCGCGCAGAACTTCAGACCCCTTTGGGCGATTAGTGTGTATGGGTGTAATCGCCTGGTTCTCATTCCAGTTATTTGAAAATATTGGAATGACCTTGGGGTTAATGCCGATGACGGGTGTGCCATTGCCATTTATTTCCTATGGTGGTTCTTCAATGTTTGCCACCCTGATAGGAGTTGGTCTTTTACAGAACGTTCACGCTCGTTTACGAGGTTAAATAGGCAATTAGCCCCTCAGATGCCATAATAAGAACACCAGTTCAGCGCGGCTCGCGATCAATCGCGATACAAGCCCAGCGCGGACGGTACGGAAAACCCAACAGGATTTTTTAAGAAGATAGCTCCGCAAGGGGCATAAAGGATTTGGTGCCATGGCGATTGAGCCTAAAACACCGCGCAAGCGTGCGGTTAAAAAAGCATCCGCGAAAGCAGATGCTCCAGTTACTGAAGTGACGGAAGAAAAGAAGACAACCCGTAAGAAGGCCGCAGCAATTCCGGTCCCAATTTTTCAAGCCGCACCAGAAAAGCCTGCTGCTCAAAAAGAGAGTGCAGAGAGCAAGCCTCGTAAAAAGGTTTCTGCAAAGAAAGCCACATCTGCCGGGGCTGGAGCAGAGGTTGATGAAAAGCCTGTAGCGATTGAAAGTGCAGCGGGAGATTCTGAAGAGCGCGCTAATCGCAATCGTCGTCGCCGTCGTGGTGGCCGCGGTCGCCGTAAGCCAGGGTCTATGGATGCAAGTAACACCGAAAACATTGATGAGAATTCAACATCAGAATCCGATGAAGAGGATTCTGCTGAAGGTACAACCCCGACACGTCGTCGCCGTCGCCGTCGTGCAACGGGTGAAGGTGTAACACCAGGGGAGACCATCGAAGAAGATGGCGTGATTACAGTTGTAAAGGTTCGCGAAAAGCGGGAACGTCCAGCCCGCAATGACCGTAATGATCGCAACAACCGTATCCGTCGTGATCGCAATGATCGATACGATCGCAATGATCGTGGTGGTCGAAGCGAGTACCGCGAGCCATATCGCAAGCGCGGAACAATCATCACTGATGGAGAGTTTTTAGCACGTCGCGAAAATGTTGACCGCGAGATGCTTGTTCGCCAGATTGCAGACCGCACACAGATCGCTGTTATTGAAGATGGCATCATGGTTGAGCATTATGTAAATCGAAATAGCAATGTTTCTTATGTAGGAAATGTTTATTTAGGCCGCGTACAAAATGTGCTTCCCTCAATGGAAGCAGCATTCGTAGATATTGGTAAGGGCCGTAATGCGGTTCTCTATGCAGGTGAAGTGAACTGGGATGCGGCCGGAATCTCAGAATCTCAACCTCGCAAAATTGAAACAGTTTTAAAGACTGGCCAGCCAGTATTGGTACAGGTAACTAAGGATCCAATCGGTCAAAAGGGTGCGCGCCTCACTAGCCAGATTTCATTGCCTGGACGTTACGTTGTCTATGTTCCTGGCGGCGGAATGTCTGGAATTTCAAAGCGTCTGCCTGAAGAAGAACGCGCTCGTTTGAAATCAATCTTGAAGAACTTAATCCCGGAAGAAGCTGGCGTGATAGTTCGCACTGCTGCAGAAGGTGTAAGCGAAGAAGATCTCACCAATGATGTCGCACGATTAAAGGCGCAGTGGGAGGACATTTACGCAAAAAGTCAGAATCCAAACTTCCATGCACCCGCGGCTTTGTACCAGGAGCCAGATCTTGCAGTTCGTGTTATCCGCGATATCTTCAATGAAGATTTCCGCAAGCTAACTGTTCAAGGAGCAACCGCATGGGATGAAGTAACAAACTACCTAGGCTTTATTGCTCCAGAGTTAACGCAAAAGATTGAGAAGTACACCGGAAGCGGCGATCTATTTGCTGATTATCGCGTTGAAGAACAGCTTGCGAAGGCCTTTGATCGTAAGGTGTATCTACCATCAGGTGGATCACTTGTTATCGATCGCACCGAAGCTATGATTGTTATCGATGTCAACACCGGTAAGTTCATCGGTAAAGGTGGAAATCTCGAAGAGACAGTTACTAAGAATAACCTTGAAGCAGCAGAAGAAATCGCACGCCAACTTCGCCTTCGTGACTTAGGCGGAATCGTTGTAATCGACTTCATCGATATGATTCTTGAATCTAACCGTGAAGCTGTGTTGCGTCGTTTAGTTGAATGTCTAGGTCGCGATCGCACTAAGCACCAGGTGGCAGAAGTAACCTCACTTGGTTTAGTTCAGATGACACGCAAGCGTGTTGGTCAAGGACTTATTGAAGCCTTCTCAACTACATGTGATTCATGTAGTGGACGCGGAATTCACATCCATATGGAGCCGGTAAAGATGAAGGCACCAATGCCTCAACTTGATACTCCATCATCACAACATGAAGATGCCGACGAGGCGGATGCAACTGGTCACGAGTTCCACGAAAGCATTGATGAAACACTTGCGGCCGAAGCCCCACAGGCGGAGGTAAAGACCGGTGGGCGAAAGCGCCGCCGTGCCGCCTCCTCAGGGATTATCACCGCCTAACAGAAGCCCAATTTGAGCATAATCGCTCAAATGGGTACCCTTACCCCTCAACCTAAAGTTCGGAGAACTACGCACGTGGCAAACATCAAGTCTCAGATCAAGCGCATCAAGACCAATGAGAAGGCACGCCTTCGCAACAAGTCTGTGAGCTCATCTATCAAGACCGCCGTCCGTAAGTTCCGCGACGCAGTTGCTGCTGGCGATGCCGCTGCGATCAACACTGAACTCCGTGCAGCTTCACAGTCACTGGATGTTGCGGTGCAAAAGGGTGTTCTTCACAAGAACTCTGCTGCAAACAAGAAGTCTTCAATGGCTAAGGCAGCTGCCAAAGCCGGCGCACGTTAATCCCTTTACTACTGTAAAGCGAGGCTAGGTTTATGCCTGCAATTTCACTTGCTAAGGCGCCACAACCAGCGGCAACCAATCCGGCGCAAATTCGTAACTTTTGCATTATCGCCCACATTGATCATGGCAAATCAACCCTTGCCGATCGAATGTTAGGAATTACCGAAGTAGTAGAAGCACGCAACATGCGTGCACAATATCTAGATCGCATGGACATTGAGCGCGAACGCGGAATCACTATCAAATCTCAAGCGGTTCGTCTGCCATGGCGTTCATCAATTGATGGTCAGGAGTACATCCTGAACATGATCGATACACCTGGTCACGTTGACTTTACTTACGAAGTATCGCGCTCGCTAGCTGCCTGCGAAGGTGCGGTTCTACTTGTTGATTGCGCACAGGGAATTGAAGCTCAGACTTTGGCAAACCTTTACCTGGCCATGGAAAACAATCTCACAATTATTCCAGTGCTCAATAAGATCGATTTGCCTAATGCACAACCGGAAAAGTTTGCTGCAGAGCTTGCAAAGTTGATTGGATGTCAACCAGAAGATTGCTTACGTGTATCTGGAAAAACCGGTGATGGCGTTGCAGAGCTGCTAGATCAGATCGTTGCTCAGATTCCAGCACCAGTAGGGGATGCAAACGCACCGGCCCGCGCACTTATCTTTGACTCTGTCTATGACTCATATCGTGGTGTAGTTACTTATGTGCGTGTAGTTGATGGACATTTATCTCCTCGCGAACAGATTCAGATGTTTTCAACTGGTGTTCGCCATGAAGCGCTAGAGGTCGGAGTTATTTCTCCAGAACCAATCGCATCAAAAGGGCTTGGAGTAGGCGAAGTAGGCTATTTAATTACAGGTGTGAAGGATGTTCGCCAATCACGTGTAGGCGACACAATCACTACTTACAACAACCCAACTAAGTCAGCACTTTCTGGCTACAAAGATCCAAAGCCCATGGTGTTTTCTGGTTTGTTCCCATTAGATGGTGCTGATTTTCCGATTCTTCGAGAAGCGCTGGATAAGTTACAGCTAAATGATGCTGCACTTGTCTATGAGCCAGAAAGTTCAGCAGCACTTGGCTTTGGCTTTCGCTGCGGATTCTTAGGACTTTTGCACATGGAGATTGTTCGCGAACGTCTAGAGCGCGAACATAAACTCAACCTTATTTCGACCGCTCCAAACGTTGTGTATAACGTAATAATGGATGATGGCAAAGAGGTACGGGTTACCAATCCTTCTGAGTTTCCAGAAGGAAAGGTTGCCGCGGTTTACGAGCCAATTGTTAAATCAACAATCCTTGCACCAGCTGAGTTCATTGGAACAATCATGGAGCTTTGCCAAGATCGCCGTGGCACTTTGCTCGGAATGGATTACATCTCTGAAGACCGCGTAGAGATCCGCTATGACCTACCGCTTGCTGAAATTGTTTTCGACTTCTTTGATCAGCTCAAGAGCCGTACAAAGGGTTATGCATCTTTGGATTACGAAGAAAAGGGCGATGCCGAGGGTAACTTGGTTAAGGTCGACATCTTGTTGCAAGGAGAAGCCGTTGACGCATTTAGCGCAATTGTTCACCGCGATAAAGCGTACGCATATGGCGTCATGATGACCGGAAAGCTTCGCGAACTCATTCCGCGCCAACAGTTTGAGGTTCCAATTCAGGCAGCGATCGGTGCCCGAATCATCGCTCGCGAAAGTATTCGCGCGATCCGTAAGGATGTTTTAGCAAAGTGTTACGGCGGAGATATTTCACGTAAGCGAAAGCTTTTGGAGAAGCAAAAAGAGGGTAAGAAGCGCATGAAGATGGTGGGACGTGTAGAAGTTCCGCAAGAAGCCTTCGTTGCAGCCCTTGCAACCGATGCCGATATCGAAAAGGTAAAGGCTGCTCGCAAAGCGGGGCAATAATGCTCTCTTTTTACGTACACATCCCATACTGCATTAAGCGGTGCGGTTACTGTGACTTCAATACCTACACACCATCAGAGCTACAAGATGGTGCAACCCTTGAGATCGTTAGTAATGATTACATTGATGCCGTGCTTCGCGAGTTAGAGGCTGCACCAACTGATCCAGTACCAACTATCTTCTTTGGTGGCGGAACACCTTCACTTCTGCCGGCTCAAGATTTAGGTCGAGTGATCACAGCGATTCAAGCACGCAATGGATTAACCACTGATTGTGAAATTACTTTAGAGGCCAATCCAGATTCAGTGACTGCAGAAAAGTTAGCGGAGTACCTACATGTCGGATTTAATCGAATCTCATTTGGCATGCAATCTGCGAAGCCTCATGTCTTAGCTGTGCTTGATCGCACCCACAATCCAGCAAATGTTGAAAAAGCGATCACCATGGCACGTGCTGCAGGTTTCAAATCCATCAGTGTTGATTTGATCTACGGAACACCGGGGGAGAGTTTGGAAGATTGGCGCGAGACAGTTGAAAATGCACTTTCTTTAGATATCGATCACATCAGCGCTTATGCATTAATCATTGAAATCGGAACTAAGTTAGCAGCACAGATTAAGCGTGGGGATTTAACAATGCCCAACGATGATCTGATGGCTGATATGTATTTGCTGGTTGATCAGATGTGTGAAGAAAAAGGGCTTACCTGGTATGAGTTATCAAACTGGTCAAAAACCGGACACCAATGTCGCCACAACATCGCTTACTGGGAGAACAAAAACTGGTGGGGACTTGGGCCAGGTGCACACTCTCATATTGATGCCAAACGTTTCTGGAATGTAAAGCACCCGACAACCTACAAACAAAAGGTTTTCTCAGGTCAATCACCGATATTAGATAGTGAGCAGCTAACTGCCGAACAGCTTAAAGATGAGTCAATTCTGCTCGGAATTCGCATGCGCGATGGTTTGCAGATCGAGCTACTTGAGCCACATCAATTAGAGGTTTTAGCGGTCTACCGCGAGAATGGTTTTGTTCAGTTACAGGAAGATCGAGTGATCTTGAGCCCTGCAGGCCGGTTGATCGCAGATCGAATCGTGCGAGAAATAACAATCTAGTACTCTAGGAACAAATGTCATCACGCCGTCTAGAAATCCTCCGCGCAATTGTCGATGAGTACGTTGCGACCCAAGAGCCTGTCGGTTCAAAGGCAATCGCAGAACGCCATGGGCTAGGGATTTCTCCTGCAACGATCCGTAATGAAATGGCTGTCCTTGAGGATGAGGGTCTAATTACACAACCTCACACAAGTGCTGGTCGTATTCCTACTGATCGTGGGTATCGAGTATTCGTAGACAAGTTAGCAACGGTAAAGCCACTGTCATCAGCAGAACGTCGAGCTATTGAAACCTTTTTAGAAGGTGCTAGCGATCTTGAAGAGCTCTTGAGAAAGTCGGCTAAGTTACTAGCAGATATTACAAAGCAGGTTGCTGTTGTTACCTATCCAATTCTTGGCGAGCAAAATGGTCGTGACAAGATGGCGATTTCAGGAACCGCGAATTTAGCTCGCTCAGCTGAAGATCTTGGGTTAACTCTCTCTCCTATTCTTGAAGCCCTTGAAGAGCAGGTAGTTCTCATGAAGCTCTTAAATGAAGCCCATTCAACGGTGCATGTTCGCATTGGTAGCGAACAAATAGATACAAATCTTCAGACAACATCGCTCGTAACAGTTGGCTATGGATTGAGCGATTCGCAACTTGGTGGATTAGGTGTGATGGGTCCAACACGTATGGATTACGCAGGATCAATGGCGGCCGTTGATGCGGTCGCTCGTTATGTTGGGCGTTTCATAAGTGAAGGTGCATAAGTGGCTGATTATTACGCAACATTAGGTGTTTCTAAAGGTGCATCTGCAGATGAGATTAAAAAGGCTTACCGAAAGTTAGCCCGCGAACTTCATCCTGATGTTAACCCTGATCCATCAACACAAGAGCGTTTTAAAGAGGTAACAGAGGCTTATGATGTTTTGAGCGATCCACAAAAACGGCAGAGTTATGACATGGGCGGTAGTGCCTTTGGTGGTGGATTTGGCGGAGCAAACTTTGGTGGCGGATTCAGTGACATCATGGATGCCTTTTTTGGTGGAGGCGGATCTCGCGGACCACGACCTCGCACACGTGCTGGGCAAGACTCACTGATTCGTATTCAAGTAGATCTTTATGAAGCCTGCTTTGGAACAGAGCGTGAAATTACAGTTGATTCAGCGGTAGTTTGTCCAAAGTGCACAGGCACCGGGTGTTTAGATGGTGATCATCCTGAAATGTGTTTGGTATGTAAGGGACGTGGCGAAACGCAACAAGTTGTTCGCTCTGTAATTGGTCAAGTAATGACCTCACGCCCATGCAATACCTGCAATGGATATGGAAGCGTTATTAAGAGTCCTTGTCGCGAATGCGCTGGTGAGGGTCGGGTTCGTAGTCGACAAACAATTGATGTGAAGATACCTGCTGGTGTTGAAACCGGAAACAGAATCCAGATGTCAGGTCGCGGCGAAGTTGGTGCGGGTGGTGGACCGGCTGGAGATCTCTATGTAGAGATCGTTGAAGAAGCTCATGAATACTTGGTTCGCGATGGCGACACCTTGCACATGTCATTAGATATCAGCATGGTTGCAGCATCCCTTGGAACAACAGTTACCGTTGAATCATTAGATGGTCCGGTCGATGTTCAGATAAAGCCGGGAACACAAAGTGGGACACCAGTTGTGATCAAGGGCAAGGGAATGACCCGATTGCGTCGTGGAGATCGGGGAGACTTAATTGTGCATATTGAGGTTCACACACCTACAAAGCTGAGCAAAGAGGAGGAAGCGCTGCTTCGTAAATTTGCTGATCTACGTGGAGAAAAGTCAATTGATGCCCATGTAAAGAGTCAAGATGGCTCGATATTTAGCAAACTTAAAGGTGTGTTTAAATAATAATGTTTACACTCTTTTTCGTAGATGAACTTCCAACAACTGTCGGCGCTCACTACGAATTCGCAAATGAAGATGCCAACCATGCGATTCGTGTGTTGCGGATGCAAACAGGTGCTGAGTTCATACTAAGTGATGGCAACGGTGCCTGGTCACAAGTAAGGGCGATCGATGTTTCAAAGAAATCAATGCAGGTTGAGGTAATTGCTTCAGGTTTCCAAGAGGTGCTGCCAACAACAATTACAGTTGTACAGGCACTTCCCAAGGGTGATCGTTCCAAAGAAGCAATTGAGTTATTAACTGAAGCTGGTGTTGATCGGATCGTTCCGTGGGCAGCCACACGAAGCATTGGAAAGGGTACTGATAAGTTTGCAGTAACCGCCCGCGAAGCGAGCAAGCAATCTCGACGCTTGAGAATTCCAGAAGTAACAGAATTGGCAACTACAGCTCAGATCTGCGAAGCTATAAAGTTAAGTGATCTAGCTATCGCTTTTCATGAAAGTGCAACACACAAGCTTTCTGATCAAATTTCATCCCAAAATGTGCAGCACCTTTTAATCATTATTGGTCCAGAAGGTGGAATAACTGATGAAGAACTTGCAGCCTTTGAAGCCGCGGGTGCCAAAGTTGCCCTGATGGGGCGACCAATTTTGCGTTCGGCGCATGCTGGAATCGCTGCAGTGTCAGCGGTTTCTGCGCTTTTGAAGGTATGGTGATTACGTGGCTTTAGACCCTAACTGCATCTTCTGCAAAATCATTGAAGGTGAGATCCCAGCAGATATTGTTTTGCGCAATGAAAATGTCGTTGCATTTAATGATTTAAATCCGCAAGCCCCAACACATGTTCTTTTGATTCCAACATTGCACACAGAAAATGCGGCAGGGGTAGCTCGCAATAGTGCAACTATCACTGCAGACCTATTTTTGGCTGCTGAGCAGATCGCTTCAGAACGTGGTCTCAACGGCTACCGAACCGTCTTTAACACCGGAGCTGACGCTGGTCAGAGCGTTTTCCACGCTCACCTGCATCTATTGGGCGGTCGTCCAATGGCATGGCCACCCGGTTAAAGATAGATTTATCTGCATATGGAGCGAACGCTGATCACCGTACCTAACGCCATTCCAATGGTTGCTGTCGTAGGTCCGCATGATGACAACTTGCGAACAATCGAAGCGGCATTCCCTTCGGTCAACATCACCGTTCGCGGAAATGAAATTACTCTTCGTGGCCCACATACAGATTGTGCCAAGTTAGAAAATCTCTTTAACGAGCTCATGGTTGTTATTCGCAGTGGAAATAACTTAAATGTTGATGCTGTCAACCGTGCTATTGCAATGTTGGAGCACAAGCCGGTTGATCACCCTGCAGAGGTGATGTCACTGAACATTGTTAGTAACCGAGGCCGAACAATTCGCCCAAAAACTGCAAATCAAAAGCGTTACGTTGATGCGATTGAGGATCACACAATTACCTTTGGTATCGGCCCTGCCGGTACCGGTAAGACTTATCTTGCAATGGCGATGGCGGTTGCAGCTTTAAATGCAAAGAAGATCAACAGAATTATCTTGACCCGACCTGCCGTCGAAGCAGGGGAGCATCTTGGTTTCTTACCTGGAACATTGAGCGAAAAGATCGATCCATACCTGCGCCCATTGTTTGATGCGCTACACGACATGATCGATATCGATTCGATTCCACGTTTAATGCAATTAGGTGTGATCGAAGTTGCACCGCTTGCTTTTATGCGTGGCCGTACCTTAAATGATGCTTTTGTTATTTTGGATGAGGCTCAAAACACGACTCCTGAGCAAATGAAGATGTTCTTAACCCGTCTGGGTTTTGGTTCAAAGATGGTTGTAACAGGCGATGTGACCCAGATTGATTTACCTAATGGGCAGAACTCAGGACTTCGAGTAATTAGAGATATTTTAAAAGATATTGATGACATAGCCTTTCTGGAACTCACAGCAGAAGATGTCGTCCGACACCGTTTAATCGGGGACATCGTTAAAGCTTATGATCGATTTGATGAACAACGACAAGCAGTGCGTCCGATTCGGCAATAAATGACAATTGAAGTTACTAATACTTCAGGGCAGCTAGTTCCAACTACTGAAATAACCTCCCTGATGACACACGCTATGACTGCGCTGGAACTAAACCCTGAATGTGATTTGAATATCGCATTTGTTGAAGATGATTACATGACTGAATTACACATTAAGTGGATGGACGAGCCAGGAACAACTGATGTTTTGTCATTCCCCATGGATTTGCCAGAAGCGCCAGGCGAAGCGGTAACCCTGGGAGACATTGTTATTAGCCCCGTTGTTGCCGCAGCACAGGCGATTAGTCAAGGACATTCCACAGAGCACGAAATCTTTATCTTGGCTACACACGGTTTGCTTCACATCATTGGTTACGACCATGCAGACAAAGCAGATGAGAAAATAATGTTTGATCTTCAGGAAAAGATTGTTACCGACTGGGAAAAGAGACCATGAGTCCGATTGCAATAGTTAGCATCACACTTCTGCTGGTATTTGCGGGGTTTCTTGCCGCAAGCGAATCAGCGCTGACCTCTATTTCGCGAATTGTGATTGATGAGCTTGAAGGTAAGCGCGGGGGAACGTTGCTACGTAAGTACAGCACACAGCCTGCTCGTTATCTGAATGTAATTCTGCTGGTTCGTAAGCTGTGCGAATTTACCGCCACAGTTTTGTTGGCTGTTATTTTGCTGCGCAACTACTCATCTGCTCAGGCAATGGCTTTAACGGTTGCGATCATGGTTGTGCTTTCTTATGTAGTCGTTGGCGTTGGACCACGTACCTTAGGAAAGCAGCAACCACATAAGTATGCCCGCCACGGAATCATCGTTGCCTACGGAATGGCCTTCTTGTTGGGACCTGTTACAAAGATTCTTATCTCAGTCGGAAATGCATTAACACCCGGCAAAGGTTTTCGTTCAGGACCATTTACTTCAGAGGCTGAACTTCGCGATCTTGTAGATCAAGCCCATGAGCGTGGACTTGTGGAATCTGATGAGCATGAAATGATCCACTCAGTATTTGAATTAGGCGACACCCTTGTTCGTGAACTTATGGTTCCTCGCACTGACATGGTGTGGGTAGAAAAGGACAAGACTTTGCGTCAAGGTTTATCACTTGCGCTACGCAGTGGATACTCTCGCATTCCTGTTGTTGGAGATGGTGTCGATAACATTGTTGGAATTGTTTATGTGAAGGATCTTGCAAAACGCGTCTTAGATCATCACGAGGCGGAGCAAAGCGAAAGCATTGAAATGCATATGCGTCCTGCCAACTTTGTTCCTGAAATCAAGATGGCCGATGATCTGCTCAAAGAGATGCAGAAGAATCAGATTCACCTTGCAATCGTCGTTGATGAATATGGTGGAACCGCCGGAATTATCACTATTGAAGACATTATTGAAGAAATCGTCGGCGAAATCGAAGATGAATTTGATGAGGGCGAAGAAGAGTTCACCTGGTTGTCTGAGGATAAAGCACGTGCTAAGGCAAGCTTGCATATTGAAGATTTAGCGGATGAATTAAAGATTGAAATTGAAAAGAGTGATTATGAAGATATTGATAGCGTTGGTGGATTAATGGCGCAAAAGCTAGGCCGTGTACCAATTGCAGGTTCCACGATCTCGTGGGAGGGCTGGGCAATAACTTCAGAGCGTCCTTTAGGCCGTCGCCGCAGAATTTCATCGGTCTTGGTTGAAAGGCTAGAAGAAGAGATTGAAGACGCCGAGTAACGATAGAATTCTCTAATGCGCATTGTTCGATTTACCCCAGGACCTGATGCTGGCTTAGGTCAAGACCCACTCTTCGGTGTCCTTGAGGATGATGCAACGATCAGCATAATTAGCGGTGATCCGATTTACTCAGGTATTCAAAAGAGCGCGGCCAAGATCGAACTCAACAAAGTTCGCCTGCTAGCTCCAATCATCCCTCGGTCAAAGGTTGTGTGCGTTGGCAAAAACTATGCAGATCACGCCGCTGAAATGGGTGGAGTTGTTCCCGACGAACCAATCATTTTCTTAAAGCCAAACACATCAGTTATCGGACCTAATGACACCATTGTGTGGCCAGAGATGTCAGAGCGAATTGATCATGAAGCAGAGCTTGCAATTGTTATCGGGAGAATTTGTAAAGATGTACCAGTCGAGCGGGTCAACGATGTGATATTTGGATACACAATCGCTAATGATGTAACCGCTCGTGATTTACAAAAGAAGGATGGCCAATGGACCCGCGCAAAGGGCTTTGACACCTTTTGCCCTATCGGACCCTGGGTTGATACCGATTTTGTTCCCGGCACACAAAAGATAACGGCAACTATCGCTGGTGAGGTAAAGCAATCTGCACAGATTAGTGACATGATCTTTGATGTTCCAACAATTGTTAATTTTGTTTCACGTGTTATGACCTTGTTGCCAGGTGACATAATCTTGACCGGTACACCTGCTGGAATCGGCCCCATGGTCGCTGGCGAAAAGGCAACGATGGCAATTGAAGGACTCGGCGAACTAACTAACAAAGTGAGTGCACAGTCATGAGTAAGAAGGTGAAGGTTCGCTTCGCGCCATCTCCTACCGGAGATCTGCATGTAGGAAACATCCGCACCGCGCTATTTGATTGGGCTTATGCTCGTCATACAGGTGGAACATTTTTATTCCGGATTGAAGATACAGATACAACTCGCGTTACAGATGAGTACATCAACGCTGCAATCGACACTTTGAAGTGGCTTGGACTTGATTGGGATGAGGGACCGGAAGTTGGCGGCGAAAATGGACCATACCTGCAATCACAACGATTAGAAATTTATGCAGACTGGGCACAAAAGTTCCTGGATCAAAAGGATGCCTACCACTGCTACTGCTCACCTGATGAGTTAGAAGCTGTTCGTGAAGCACAACGCAAAGCCAATGTTGCACCTGGTTACAACGGCCACTGCCGTGATCTAACTGATGCGCAGATTGCTGCCTACAAGGCTGAAGGCCGCGGGGCGGTAGTGCGTATGCGCATGCCTGCTGGAAACACAACCTTTACTGACTTAATCCGCGGAGAAGTGACCTTCGATCACAACTTTGTTCCTGACTTTGTATTAGTTCGCGCAGATGGATCGCCTCTGTACACACTTGCCGTAGCAGTCGATGACATCCTGATGAAGGTTACCCATGTGTTGCGCGGAGAAGATCTTCTCTCATCAACACCTCGCCAGATTCGTGTCTATCAGGCAATGGGCGTAAAGCCAGAGGATTACCCAGTATTTGCACACCTTCCATTTGTTATGGGCCAAGACAACGCAAAGCTTTCAAAGCGCAACGGTGAAGTTTCAATCGCGTGGTACCGCGAGATGGGCTTCTTGCCTGAAGCAATTTGTAACTACTTAGCGCTGCTTGGCTGGTCTCCTGGAGATGATTTAGAAAACATCACCATGAAGCAGCTCACCGATTTGTTTACGGTCGAAAAGGTTCACTCATCACCTGCCCGCTTTGATATGAAGAAGTTAGAAGCGATCAATGGTGACAAAATTCGTGCTTTAACCTTGGATGATTTTCTGAAGTGGTCACTTCCATTCTTAATCAAGGCAGATGTCATCACCGGTACAGATGCTGAAATCGAATTAGTGAAGAAGGCTCTGCCTTTGATCCAAGAGCGCATCATCATGCTCAATGAAGTTCCTAAGATGCTCAAGTTCCTCTTTACCAAAAACTTTGCTGTCGATGCAGAATCTGTTTCCAAGATTGTAGATGAAGGATCCAAGGAGATTTTGAAGCGTTCAATTAAGGAGCTAGAAACAGTTTCTGATTGGAACCACACAAACATTGAAGCTGTTCTGCGTGCATCCTTAATTGAAGAGATGGCGCTAAAGCCACGTATCGCCTTCACTGCACTTCGTATCGCGACTACCGGCAGCACTATTTCGCCACCGCTATTTGAATCGATGGAATTACTGGGTAAAGAGGCCTGTTTGCTCCGAATTAACGCGGGATTGGCGCTCTAAAACCGCTGGTATTCTTTGCCATTGCAGTACAAGGCTTAACCGCCTTGGGGTATGGGGTAATTGGCAGCCCTGCTGATTCTGGTTCAGTAAGTCTAGGTTCGAGTCCTGGTACCCCAGCGCAGTACAGATGTACAACTGAATAAAAGACAGAAAATGAAAGCATCAAGCAATCATTTTTGAATATCTAGGGCCCCGTCGTCTAGCGGCCTAGGACTCTGGCTTCTCAAGCCAGCTACGAGGGTTCGAATCCCTTCGGGGCTACCATTCTCGCATGATCGCTTTTGACTTCAAGCATTTATTCTTTGGAATTTTCGCCGGCTTGTGCGCATATGCATTTGGTAGACGAGTCTTGCCGTGGATTTTGTTAGGTTACATAGGAACATATTGGGTATTACTAGCTTTGATGTTGTCACCTAAAAAGCCACGTACTCCACTGAGAGAGTGGAATCCCATTACTGAATTAAAGCCCCGACCAAAGGAGTAGTGGAGGCACATCTTGGCGCAGATTATTTGCGATCCAAGTTGCTCCATCTAAGTTATCTCCGGAGGATTGAACAATTACTGCATTAGGCAGCTTTGCATTAATCTCCTGTGCAATCTTTGTTGAATACGATGCATTACGTGCTGGTCCACCCTGAATAACTATTTCAGGTGAATCACTCCTTGCTCCGCCACATCCGTACCAAGCAGCTACAGCGGTTTGAGCAAGCAAAAACGCACCTTCATCTACAATTGCAGTAGCTGTTGAAATACCCGCATCTGCGGCATCTAGAACTTTTTTAGCTGTCCTCGTCGCAAGATTGACCGCATCAACACTATTTCTAATCTCTAGGGCAAAGTAGGCATCAATTTCGTCGGCAAAATAATCAACCATTTCCGGATCATCACCTCGGCCTTGTCTAATCGCCAAAGCCTTAGTGATGGCTAATTTTCCGAGCCAAAATCCGCTTCCCTCGTCACCAAAGGTATTACCCAACCCATCACGATGGGCGTATCGACCTTCAAGTCCACCTATTGCAACAACTCCACCACCAACTGACAACACAACTCCATTGCGCCCATTAAGTGCACCAACAAAGCCAGCTAAACCATCATCAATTACCGCAACCTGGCTCGCACCAAAGTATTGGCGGCAAAGCTCTAAGTATTTATGTGGCTCTGAAACTACGCCATAAAATCCTGTGCAAGAAAGGGCAACAACTTGTGCTGTGAACTTCTGAGTGCTTTGAAATACTGCGTTGAGCGCCGGCAATGGATTTTCTCCAGCAACTTTGCCTCGATCGCTGGTAACTAACAGATCTGCCTGCTTGAAACGAGTGCCAGATTGTCCCAAATCAACGGCTAGCACTTGATTCGTGCTCATGTGAGTTATGAGATTAACCTATCAGTTCGCGGTTGCGCTTGAATTCGCGCTCGTGGTTACAAGCTCGCTCAGTATGAGTGGCGTAACAAGGATCGCATAGCAAAACCAACTGGTGACATTCCGCCTTCTGGCAGTTTCTAAAATGCTTTGTTGCTCCCTTACATTCAGCACATTCACCGATCAACTTAGTGTGATCGCTGAAATCAATTGTTAGGCGATCATCAAATGTGTATAGGGAACCTTCCCATAGACCGTCATCGCCAAACTTATTTCCATAGCGAACAATGCCGCCCTTAATCTGATAAACCTCTTTAAATCCACGGTTTTTCATTACGACAGACAAAATTTCACAACGAATTCCACCGGTGCAATAGGTAACGACCGGCTTATCCTTCAAGTGGTCATACTTGCCACTTTCAATCTCTGCCACAAAGTCATGTGATGTTTCAACATCAGGAACAACTGCATCCTTGAACTTTCCAACCTTTGCCTCAAAAGCGTTACGACCATCAAAGAAGAAGACATCATCGCCGCGCTCTTCAACAAGCTTGTTAACCTCTTCTGGGCGAAGATGAACTCCACCGCCGATTACGCCGTTCTCATCAACCTTGATCTCATCTGGGTTTCCAAAAGCAACAAGCTCTGGACGAATCTTGATCTTGAGCTTTGGGAAATCATTTCCAGTTCCATCTGACCATTTGAAATCGATCTTCTTAAACCCTGGGTATGCCTTGGTGGCCTTCACATACTTCTTGAGATCTTCCATTTTCCCACCCAATGTTCCATTGATCCCATGAGGTGAAATAATGATGCGACCCTTAATTCCTAGCGACTCACACAAAGTTTTCTGCCATAACTTCACAGCATCAG
>JAGWVL010000010.1 GCA_018970885.1 Actinomycetales bacterium | reverse complement strand
TTTCCTTAACGCGATCAACAATGCGACTAATTAATGCTTTATCTCCACCTAAATCAACACCAAGTTCTTGAGACTTTAACTCAATCGAAGCACGGCCAGCCATGTCTGAAACAAGCATGCGCATATCGTTTCCAACTGATGAAGGATCTTCATGCTGATACAAAGATGGATCTACCTTAATTGCGCTAGCATGTAGTCCTGCCTTGTGAGCAAATGCTGAGACACCAACATATGGTTGGCGACTACTAGGTGCGACATTTGTTACCTCAGCCACTGCATGAGAAATTCTAAATGCTTCTTGCAGCGCATTTGGAGGAAGAACTAACTGCTTCTTCTTCAATTCTAAGTTTGCAATGATTGTTACAAGATCAGCATTTCCGGTTCGCTCACCGTATCCATTTAAAGTGCCCTGGACATGTGTGGCACCTGCAGCAATAGCTGCCATTGAGTTGGCAACTGCGCACCCTGTGTCATTGTGGCAATGGATACCTAAGCGAGCAGAGCTTGCGGTCAAAACATCATGAACAACTTGCGACAACTCATCAGGCAACATTCCGCCATTGGTATCGCACAACGCAACGACATCTGCTCCAGCTTCAGCGGCAACCCGCACGACTTCAAGTGCATAGGCACGGTTACTGCGGTAGCCATCAAAGAAGTGCTCTGCATCAAGAAAAACCCGTTGGCCTTCTTGGATTAAGTGAGTGACTGAGTCACGAATCATCGCAAGGTTCTCATCCAAAGTTGTCTTCAGTGCAAGATCAACATGGCGATCAAAGGCCTTTGCAACAAGGGTTACAACAGGAGCCCCGCTATCGCGCAATGCACCGAGCAGGACATCATCTGCAGCTTTTGCATGAGGGCGACGTGTTGAACCAAAGGCGACAAAGGTTGCGTTCTTGAGCTTTAACTCATTTTTAGCAAGTGCGAAGAATTCAGTGTCCTTTGGGTTTGCTCCAGGCCAGCCACCTTCGATAAAACCAACACCTAGTTCATCTAGGTGGCGAGCGATATTGAGCTTGTCATGAACAGAGAGATTTAAGCCCTCTTGCTGTGCACCATCGCGAAGGGTCGTGTCATAGATATGAAATGAATCATTAACTGGCATTACTTAACCGCACTCATCCAGTTGTGCTTATCTGCAATTAATCCGTGCTGAATTCCTAATAAGTGATTGCGAATCTGCATGGTGATAGCACCTGGTTGGCCATTGCCGGTTACCCATGTTCCCATGGCACTCTTTGCCTGACCAACAGGAGAAACAACGGCAGCGGTTCCACAAGCAAAGATTTCAGTGATCTCACCTGTAGTGACACCATCGCGCCAATCATCAACTGAGAGCATTACCTCATCGACTTTGTACCCAAGATCACTTGCCACCGACAAAATTGAGTCGCGCGTAATTCCTGGCAGTAAAGTTCCGGTTAACTTTGGAGTAATAACGGTTGCATCTGTGCCTTTTCCCTTTACGAAGTAAAGGTTCATGCCGCCCATCTCTTCAACCCATTTGCGCTCTTTTGCATCGATCCAGACAACTTGATCGCATCCCTCTTTGGCTGCAGCCTTTTGCGCAATCAATGATGCTGCGTAATTTCCACCGCACTTTGCTTCACCTGTTCCACCAAGGGCAGCGCGAACATACTCAGTTGAAATCCATACTGAAACCGCTTTTGATGGATCAAAGTAAGCACCAGCTGGCGTTGCAATAAGAAGGTACGTGGCTTTATTAGTTGGACGTACACCTAAACCAACCTCAGTTGCGATCATAAATGGACGGATGTACAGGGATTCCCCCACTTTATTGGGAACCCAACCAGCGTCTTGGCGAACAAGTGCTTCAACAGTTTCCATAAATAATTCAACTGGCATTTCAGGAAGTGCCAAACGCTTGGCAGAGTTTGCAAAACGCTTTGCATTTGCTGTTGGGCGAAATAATGAAATCGATCCATCTGGTTGGCGATAGGCCTTCATGCCTTCAAAGATCTCTTGGCCGTAATGGAAAACTGCGGTTGCCGGATCCAATGAGATTGGACCATATGGCATCAGATGAGGTTCGCCCCAGCCATCTTTTTCACTCCACTCGCACATCACCATGTGATCGGTGTAGTACTTACCAAAACCACCTTCAGCAACTAGCGCATCGCGTGTAGCGGCATCTTTAGCGTTGGGATTGAGAGTGATCTTCATGATTACAGTGCGCTTGCTAGCGCATCTCCAATTTCAGTAGTGCTGCGCTTCTTATCTCCACGTGCCAAAAGATCTGCAGCAACCGCCTTTTCAACATCCCGCGCTGCATCGATGAGTCCTAAGTGATCAAGCATCATCGCAACGGACATAACAGTTGCTGTTGGATCAGCTAAATTCTTTCCAGCGATATCAGGCGCTGACCCATGAACTGGTTCAAACATGGATGGGAATATTCCAGTTGGATTGATATTTCCAGATGCGGCAAGACCGATGCCGCCACAAATTGCTGCAGCAATATCTGTCAGGATGTCACCAAACAAATTATCTGTTACAACCACATCAAATCGCTCTGGGTTGGTAACAAAGAACATTGAAGCTGCATCAACATGTAGATAATCAGTTGTGATCGCTGGGTACTCCTTTGCAACCTCGTTAAAGGTGCGAGTCCATAAACTACCGGCTCGTGTTAGAACATTATTTTTGTGCACCAAAGTTAACTTCTTTCGATCGCGCTTTGAGGCGCGCTCAAATGCATCACGGATTACGCGCTCTGCACCACGTCGGGTGTTTAGGCTTTCTTCGGTGGCAATTTCAGCATCTGTACCCTCTGCAAGGACTCCACCAGCGCCAACATATGGACCTTCTGTGCCTTCGCGCACAACTACAAAATCAATGGGAGCCTTTGTTGCAAGCGGTCCTGTGACACCAGGCATCAAACGTGCAGGACGTAGATTGATGTAATGATCAAAGGCAAAGCGAAGTTTTAATAACAGCCCCCGCTCGAGCACACCACTGGGAACTGTTGGATCTCCAACCGCACCCAGCAAAATTACATCTGCCTTTGCTAGCTCTGCCAAGGTTGCATCAGGTAATACCTCACCTGTGCGATGCCAAAACGCTGCTCCAAGATCATAAGAGGTTTTCTTAAACTCCACTGAATATTTCTTGGCAACAACATCTAAAACCTTTAGGCCTTCACCAACAACCTCAGGGCCAATACCATCACCTGCAATAACCGCTAAATTAATTGTTCTCATTACCCCACCAAAGTTACAGAGCGAACTAGTTCTGCTCCAGTGTCCTTTTTGACAGATGTAATGAGATCATCACCGATTTGTGAATCAACGGTGAGTGCCATCAAAGCATTTCCACCTGCAGTGCTACGAGCAACCTGCATACCTGCGATGTTGATACCAGCTTTTCCAAGGGCATTACCTACAGCGCCAACAACACCTGGCTTATCTGAGTAACGGAGGAACAAGAGATTTTCAGTTGGTGGAAGATCAAGATCAAAACCATCAATTGCAATAATCTTTTCAACCTTACGAATACCCATCAAGGTTCCATCAACAGTAACAATCTTTCCATCGGCAAGTGCTGCGCGAAGAGAGATCATGCTGCGGTACTCAGGGCTTTCTGGATCTGTTGTTACTGAAGATGTAACGCCACGCTCTGCAGCAAGTGCTGGAGCATTGACGTATGTAACATCTGAAAGTCCGCAACCAAGCAATGCACCTTTGAGCGCACTTGTTGCAAGGATTGATGAATCATGGCCAGAGATGTCGCCCTTAACCGTTAGATCCATACTTACTGGAGCCTCACCTGCGATTGCAGTTGCAATCTGAGCCATCTTTTCAACCAAAGGTAGGCTTGGACGTATCTCCTCGTGAATCGCTCCACCCTTTACATTGACCGCATCCGGAACGAGCTCGCCAGCAAGTGCTTTACGCACTGAGACCGCAACGGCAATTCCTGCGCGCTCTTGCGCCTCATCAGTTGATGCTCCTAAGTGTGGTGTTGCAACAACTTGATCCAAGGTAAATAGTGGTGAATCTGTGCATGGCTCTGTTGCGAACACATCAAGACCTGCACCTGCAACCCGTCCTTCAGTGATTGCATCAAACAGTGCCGACTCATCAAGTACGCCACCACGAGCAGCGTTAATAATGCGCACAGTTGGCTTAACTTTTTTGAGCGCTTCTACGCCGATTAAGTTTGAAGTTTCCTTTGTCTTTGGAAGGTGAATGGTGATGAAATCTGAAACCTTAAGTAGTTCATCAAGTTCAAGTAAACGAACACCCAGTTGTGCCGCACGTGCTGGCTGTAGATATGGATCGTAAGCAACTACATCCATTCCAAATGCCTGCATGCGATGAGCCACCAATTGACCAATGCGACCAAAGCCAACAATTCCAAGGGTTTTCTCAAAGAGCTCAGCACCTGTGTACTTTGAACGTGCCCACTTTCCATTACGCAAAGCTGCATGAGCTGGTGAAACAAATCGTGCTGATGCCATTAAGAGTGCAATCGCTAATTCAGCGGCTGAAACAATGTTTGATGTAGGTGCGTTAACAACCATGACGCCTGCGGCGGTTGCTGCAGGAATATCAACGTTATCAAGTCCAACTCCGGCACGAGCAATAACCTTTAAACCCTTTGCGGCAGCGATTGCTTCTGCATCCATCTTGGTTGCAGAACGGATCAAAACCGCATCTACACCTTTAGCAAGTGCTGCTAGAAGTTCAGCACGGTTTGCACCGTCGCAGTTCACAACCTCAAAATCAGGACCAAGTGCTTCAAGTGTTGCTGGGCTTAGCTCTTCAGCGATTAAAACAATAGGTTTAGCCACGCGCCGCGCTGCCTTCCTTGTAATCATCGGCCTTTGACTGCTTCATCCATGAGAACATCTTGCGAAGTTCACGGCCTACAGCCTCAATTGGATGAGTCTCGCCCTTGGCGCGAAGTGACTTAAATTCAGGTGCTCCAGCCTCTTGGTCATCGATGAAGCGCTTAGCAAATGCTCCGCTTTGGATATCTGCAAGAACCGCCTTCATATTCTCCTTCACACGTGGATCAATGACGCGTGGGCCTGAAACATAATCACCGAATTCAGCTGTGTCAGAAACTGACCAACGCTGCTTAGCAATTCCACCTTCATACATAAGGTCAACGATCAACTTAAGCTCATGCAAGCACTCGAAGTATGCAACCTCTGGCTGGTATCCAGCTTCAGTCAGAGTTTCAAATCCGTACATAACTAGCTGTGATGCTCCACCACAAAGAACTGATTGCTCACCAAATAGATCTGTCTCTGTCTCTTCAGTAAATGTTGTAAGAATTCCACCTGCACGAAGTCCGCCGATTGCCTTTGCATATGAAAGTGTCAGTGGCCATGCATTTCCTGTTGAATCCTGCTCAACAGCAACAATGACTGGAACTCCACGACCTGCTGCGTACTCGCGGCGCACAAGATGTCCTGGTCCCTTCGGTGCAACCATGCACACATCAACTGATGCAGCTGGCTTGATGTAACCAAATCGAATGTTGAAGCCATGTCCGAAGAACAATGCATCGCCATCTTTTAGGTTAGGCAAGATCGAATCTGCATAGATATGACGCTGCAAGTGATCTGGCGCCAAAATCATAATGACAGTTGACTCCTTAACCGCTTCTGCAACACTTACAACGCGAAGGCCTTCGGCCTCTGCCTTTGCACGTGATGGTGAGCCGTCTTTTAATCCAACTCGAACATCGACACCACTGTCACGCAAGTTAAGTGCGTGTGCATGTCCTTGTGAGCCGTAACCGATGATCGCGACTTTGCGACCCTGGATGATTGATAGATCAGCATCCTCTTCGTGATACATCGTTGCTGCCACGGTATTTCTCCTCATCGTCCTTTGTTAGTTGTTTCTTGAATGGAATTTAGTTTTGGTAATCAGCCTGACCACTGTCAGCGGTAGGAATACTTTGAGTGCTAAGGGTACGGTCTGCGAGCGAGCCACTGCCACGTTCAATGGCTACTAGGCCTGATTGAGCTAATTCACGGATGCCAAAACGCTCAAGAGCGTTAAGTAGATCACTGATTTTAGCGGCATCGCCTGTGGCCTCGACAGTCAAGGACTCTGAATCCTCATCAACGATCGTTGCACCGTAGGTTTCAAGCACCGCATCTACATCAAAGCGATTCTTTGATGTAGCCGAGATTTTTACAAGCAGCAACTCTGCTTGGACAGAATCGTCAAGTTTTAACTCTGCAATATGAATAACATTTACTAACTTATCTAGCTGTCGAATAACTTGTTCCAAAGAGTGGCTTTCAACATTGATCACAATTGTCATTCGAGAGATATCAGGATTTTCTGTAGGACCTACAGCTAAGGAATCGATGTTGTATGCACGACGAGAGAAAAGACCAGCAACGCGAGCAAGTACACCAGGTGAGTTTTCGACGAGAACTGAAAGTGTATGTGTACTCATTAGAGCTCCTGTGAATCCCAGTCAGGCGCCATCTCACGCGCAATTTTGATGTCATCATTTGATGTACCGGCTGCAACCATCGGCCACACCATTGCATCGCGGAACACCCGGAAATCTACAACTACGGGTTGATCATTAATTGAGTTGGCTTGCTTGATGATTGCATCAACATCCTCGGGGCGATCGCAAGTTAATCCCACGCAACCCATAGCATCAGCTAACTTCACAAAATCTGGTACACGTTTTGATTCTAAATTAGTATTTGAGTATCGACCTTCGTAGAAAAGAGTTTGCCATTGGCGAACCATTCCTAGAGATTCATTATTAATAATGGCAACCTTGATCGGAATATTATTAAGAGCGCAGGTTACCAACTCTTGATTTGTCATCTGGAAACATCCATCGCCATCGATTGCCCACACTATTTTGTCAGGTGCCCCTACTTTGGCACCCATGGCTGCTGGAACTGCGTAACCCATTGTTCCAAGACCACCAGAGTTAAGCCATGTACGTGGATTTTCATACTTAACAAATTGTGCTGCCCACATTTGGTGCTGCCCAACTCCTGCCACATAGATTGCTTCTGGTCCAGTAAGTGCGCTGATGCGTTCAATTACATATTGAGGAGACAAGGAACCATCTTGAGGTGTGTCATAACCAAGTGGATAAGTTGCCCGTAACTTGTTCATTGAAGCAAGCCATGGCGCAAGATCTGCGCGTCCCTTCGCAAATTCTGCCTTTACGGCAGGGATAAGGGCGGCAATTGTGTGCTTCAGATCGCCCACGACAGGCACATCAGCAAAGCGATTCTTTCCGATTTCAGCAGGATCAATATCTGCGTGGATTACCTTTGCATGGACGGCAAAGGTTGAAAGCTTTCCAGTTACGCGATCATCAAATCGTGCGCCTAAAGTAATGAGAAGATCTGCCTTTTGTAGCGCCGTGACAGCTCCGACAGTTCCATGCATTCCTGGCATTCCAAAGTGTTGTGGGTGACTATCAGGAAAAGATCCCAACGCCATCAAAGTTGTAACAACTGGTGCGCCAACTAATTCAGCAAGTTGCAATAACTCCTTTGAAGCATTGGCTTTAATAACACCGCCACCAACATAGAAAACAGGCTTGGCAGATTGTGCGATTAGGGCTGCAGCATCTTTGATTGACTGGCTGGTTGGCTCGATTTGAGGATGGTAACCAGGAAGAGAAAGTTGGCTTGGGTATACAAAATCCGTTTCCTTTTGAAGTGCATCCTTTGCAATATCTACCAGCACAGGACCTGGGCGACCAGAACCAGCAATATGAAAGGCTTCAGCGATTGCACGCGGAATATCTTTTGGATCTGTAATTAAATAATTGTGCTTTGTAAAGGGCATAGTTATGCCGCGAATATCTGCCTCTTGAAAAGCATCGGTTCCAATTGCAGCCGAAGGCACTTGACCAGTAATTGCAACCAGTGGAACTGAATCCATAGCAGCATCTGCAAGTGGCGTAACAAGATTTGTGGCACCAGGACCTGAGGTGGCAATACACACTCCAACACGACCTGTTACTTGGGCATAACCAGTTGCAGCATGACCTGCGCCCTGCTCGTGGCGAACCAAGATGTGGCGGATACTGCTATCAAAGATTGGATCGTAAGCAGGAAGAATCGCACCGCCTGGAATTCCAAACATGACATCGACGCCGGCTGACTCCAAAGATTGCACGAGTGAACTAGCTCCACTCATCTTTTTGCTCATACCCATCTCCCTTCAGCCGAGTCTTTCGCTCTGCACAACTTGTATGTGCGTTAAATGAAAAAACCCCCAGATAACTGAGGGTGGCGCATGATCAATTACCGATCACGCGCCTTTAAATCACCACCACAAATGTTGTGCTCATGGCGTTATTCTCCAATGAAGCAGGCTCAACGTCAAGGGATGAGATAGAGATCTCATATTGTGAGAGGGCTACTCGCAGACCGCGCCTTTAGATGCAGAGCCAACAAGCTTTGAGAACTTAGCGAGAACACCACGGGTGTACTTGTGTGTCAAAGGTTTCCAACCAATTTTGCGGGCCGCTAACTCTGCAGGATCTACCAATAAATCAAGGGTTCGTTTCACGGTATCGATTCGAACAATATCTCCATCCTTAATGAATGCGATTGGCCCACCATCGACTGCTTCTGGGGAAATGTGTCCAACACATAATCCAGTAGATCCTCCAGAGAAACGGCCATCAGTTAAGAGCAAGGTTGATTTACCAAGGCCAGCACCCTTAATTGCGCCTGTCACCATCAGCATCTCACGCATTCCGGGACCACCCTTTGGCCCTTCATAACGAATCACGACAACATCTCCAGCTTTAATTGTTCCATTTTCAACCGCATCCATAGCGGCCTGTTCGCGTTCAAACACTCGTGCCGGACCCTCAAAGGAATCGATTCCGATACCAGCTGTCTTACATACCGCACCCTCTGGCGCAAGGCTGCCACGAAGAATTGTGATTCCAACATCTTTAGATAATGGACGATCTGCTGGATGAACAACGACCCCATCTGGGAATGGTGGATTAATGTCAGCTAAATTTTCCGCCATAGTTTTTCCAGTAACGGTCAGTGTGTCGCCATGCAAATATCCAGCATCCAGAAGGATCTTAAGAACAACAGGAATTCCACCCACTCGATCTAGATCAGTCATAACAAACTTTCCAAAAGGCTTTAAATCACCAAGCAGTGGAACCTTTGCGCCAATACGATCGAAGTCTTCGAGGGTCAAATCAACCTCGGCTTCATGGGCAATTGCCAATAAGTGAAGAACCGCATTTGTTGAACCACCAAGCGCCATCAAAATAGTAATCGCGTTTTCAAAAGCCTTCTTGGTCAAAATCATTCTTGTAGTAATTCCTAAGCGAATTAAATTAACGACCGCTTCACCAGATTTAATTGCATAGGTATCTCGTCGGCGATCAACAGCTGGAGGTGCCGCAGAGCCTGGCAATGAAAGCCCAAGGGCTTCACCGATGGCTGCCATGGTGTTTGCGGTGTACATGCCGCCACACGCACCTTCTCCAGGGCAGATTGCACGTTCGATTTGATCGACCCGCTCTTGTGTAATCAGACCACGCGCACAAGCACCAACTGCCTCAAAGGCATCGATGATCGTCACATCTTTTCCATCAACCTGTCCTGGCAATGTTGAACCTGCATAGACAAAAACACTTGCAACGTCGATACGAGCCGCTGCCATCATCATTCCTGGTAATGATTTGTCACACCCAGCAAAGGTGACCATGCCATCAAAACGTTCTGCATTCATTACCGATTCAACTGAGTCTGCGATGATTTCGCGAGAGACAAGTGAAAAGTGCATTCCTTCATGTCCCATTGAAATTCCATCTGAAACAGAGATTGTTCCAAACTGCATCGGAAACCCACCAGCTGCCAAAACGCCTTCTTTAGAAGCCTTCGCTAATCGATCGAGTGACATGTTGCACGGTGTTATTTCATTCCATGAAGAAGCAATTCCGATCTGAGGCTTAACCCAATCCTCATCACCCATTCCAACGGCACGTAACATTCCTCTTTGTGGGGCTCTCTCCATTCCATCTGTAACGACATGGGAGCGCGGCTTCATGTTAGGCATTTGCTAAGTCTAGCCTTCTGATTGTCCAAGGTGGCCAAGTAGAAGCTCTCGTACGCGAGCCGCATCTGCTTGGCCCTTTGTCTCTTTCATGACCGCGCCGATAAGTGCACCTGCTGCAGGTAAATGTCCATTACGCACTTTTTCTGCAGTTTCTGCCTGCTCTGCACACACCTTTTCAATCGCTGCCATCAGTGCACCATCATCATTAACAACTTTAATTCCACGCTTAGCAACAACCTCTGAAGGTTTTCCTTCACCAGCAATAACGCCCTCAACTACTTGGCGAGCAAGTTTATCTGTTAATTCACCGGCATTAACAAGAGCCACAATCTCGGCAACATCTTGTGGAGTGATTGTTAAATCAGCTATTGCAACATCTTTATCATTTGCAATGCGTGAAATCTCTCCCAGCCACCAGCTACGTGCCTTGGTTGGATCCGCACCTAGCAAAACTGTTGCTTCAACAATATCGAGAACATCTGCGTTGATCATCGCCGCCATTTCCTTTTCAGGAACAGACCATGCCTCCTGCAAACGCTTACGACGAATTGATGGACGTTCTGGCAAAGATGCACGAAGTTCTTCAATCCATGCAGCATCAGGAGCTACAGGCACTAGATCGGGTTCAGGGAAGTAACGGTAATCCTCTGCCTGCTCCTTTGAGCGACCAGAACGAGTTAGCCCAGTATCTTCTTGGAAGTGACGAGTTTCTTGAACTACCCGTCCCCCAGCATTGAGTAACTCTGCATGGCGAATCATTTCGCCACGAACTGCGCGCTCAACAGAACGCAATGAGTTCACATTCTTAGTTTCACTGCGAGTGCCTAGCTTTTCAGCACCGATCAAACGTAAAGAGACGTTTGCATCGCAACGCAGTGATCCTTGCTCCATCTTCACATCACTTACTCCAAGTGAACGCAAAATGTCGCGAAGTTCTGCAACGTATGCCTTAGCGACCTCAGGCGCGTACTTTCCTGTACCTGGAACAATCTTGGTTACGATTTCAACTAAAGGAATTCCAGCACGGTTGTAATCTAGAAGTGAGTATTCGGCGCCATGGATACGTCCGGTCGCGCCACCAACGTGCAATGACTTTCCGGTGTCCTCTTCCATGTGAACGCGTTCAATTTCAACGCGGAATGTCTTGGGACCCTCATCAGTTTCAATTTCAACATCGACATATCCATCAACGCAGATTGGCTCGTCATACTGAGAGATCTGAAAGTTTTTTGGCATATCTGGGTAGAAGTAGTTCTTTCGAGCAAAACGTGAAAATGGTGCGATCGAACAGTTCAGCGCTAGTCCGATCTTGATCGTTGATTCAATCGCCTTTTCATTAACTACCGGCAATGCTCCAGGCAGAGCCAAGCACACTGGACATGTTTGAGTATTTGGTTCTGCGCCAAAGACGGTGCTGCAACCACAAAACATCTTCGAGTGTGTATTGAGCTCAACGTGTACTTCAAGACCTAGTACGGGTTCGTACTTTGCGATTACATCATCATAAGAAAGTGTCATCGTGCACCTGCTAGTACGGGAGCTTTATCCAGTAATGGTGCTCCCCACTTGGAAAGCAGAGCAGCTTCAAGTGCCGCACCTACCGAGTACATGCGCTCATCCTTCATGACTGGAGACATGATCTGGAAACCAACTGGCAATCCATCTTCGTCAGCTAAACCTGAAGGCAATGACATTCCGCCGATGCCAGCCAAATTTACCGGAATAGTTGCGATGTCATTGAGGTACATAGCAAGTGGATCATTAGCTTTCTCGCCAATTTTAAAAGCTGTTGTTGGGCAGGTTGGTGAAACCAATACATCTGCCTTTTCAAATGCTTTTGTGAAATCTTGTGTAATCAGTGTGCGAACCTTTTGAGCGCTGCCGTAATAAGCATCGTAGTAACCAGATGACAAGGCGTACGTACCCAAAATAATGCGGCGCTTTACCTCTTTGCCAAAACCTACTTCGCGAGTCAAATTCATTACAGTTTCGGCTGAAGCTCCATCAACATCGCCCACGCGTAAGCCATAACGCATCGCATCAAAACGTGCCAGGTTAGATGAACATTCAGATGGTGCAATTAAGTAGTACGCAGCAAGTGCGTATTCAAAATTAGGTGCAGAGACTTCAACAATTTCTGCTCCAGCTTTTGCCAATAACTCAAGTGATTCTTCAAAGCGCGCACGAACTCCTGGCTGATAACCATCGCCGTTGAGTTCCTTAACAACTCCGATCTTCATTCCCTTGACATCACCAGATTTAGCAGCGGCTACTACATTAGGAACAGGTGCATTAATACTTGTTGCATCCTTTGGATCATGTCCAGCAATTGCTTCATGCAATAACGCTGTATCTAAAACTGTTCGTGCACATGGTCCTGCTTGATCTAATGAGGAAGAAAAAGCAACCAAACCAAAACGAGAAACTCCACCATATGTAGGCTTTACTCCAACAGTTCCAGTAACTGCAGCTGGTTGGCGAATTGATCCACCGGTATCGGTACCAATTGCAAGCGGTGCTTCAAAGGCGGCAAGTGCAGCAGATGAACCTCCACCCGACCCACCAGGAATACGAGTTAAATCCCAAGGGTTATGTGTTGGACCATAGGCAGAGTTTTCAGTCGATGAACCCATCGCAAACTCATCCATATTTGTCTTACCCAAGATAACAACATCATTCTTCTTAAGATTTGCGACAACAGTTGAGTCGTATGGTGGACGCCAACCTTCAAGAATCTTTGAGCCACAAGTCGTTGGAACTCCCTTTTGCGCCATAACATCTTTGAGCGCAAGTGGAACACCAGCAAGTGGAGACAACTTTTCACCTTTTGCACGTTTTGCATCAACAGCTGCAGCTTGTGCCAATGCACCTTCCGTGTCTACATATAAAAATGCATGAACATCTGCATCAACGGCGGTGATGCGATCAAGGTGTGCTTGAGTTAAAGCAACTGATGTAGTTTCTCCAGCAGCAAGTTTTGCTGCCATCTCGGATGCTGAATTACGAATCATTCTTCACCCAAAATCTGAGGAACTCGGAAGCGTTGCTCTTCTTGAGCCGGTGCACCTGAGAGTGCTTCTTCAGGGGTAAGACTTGGGACAACTACATCTGCGCGAAAAACATTGCGCAATGGCAGCGGGTGCGAGGTTGGTTCTACATCTGCTCCGGCAACTTCTTGTACTCGGGCGACGGCATCCAAAATAACTGTGAACTCATTAGCAAGATTGACTAACTCTTCCTCGCTCATTTCGATGCGGGCTAGGCCTGCAAGTTTGGCGACATCATCGCGGGAAAGGCTGCTCATGGCCGCAAGTCTAATTAAATTCACCGCTAACTGCGAATTTGACCATCTCCAGTAACGATCCAAGTAGTCGTTGTCATCGCCTCTAGCCCCATTGGACCTCGGGCATGCAATTTTTGATTTGAGATACCGATTTCAGCCCCAAAACCCATCTGCTCACCATCTGTAAATCGTGTGGATGTATTAACCATTACCGCTGCACAATCAGCCAATGCTATGAATTTCTTAACTACATCCTTGTTCTTAGAAATGATCGCCTCAGTGTGCTGAGTTCCGTACTTCGCAATGTGTGCACTTGCAGCTTCAACTGAATCAACAATTGCCACATTCATCTCGAGTGTTCCGTACTCGGTACAAAAGTTTTCAGCTGTGGCTTGAGATGCAGGAATTCCTACCTTTTGTGCAATTGCCAGGCTAGCGCTATCGCAGTGCAAAACAACCCCTGCCTCATGAAGGGCCTTTAATGCTGTTGGCATAAATGCATCTGCAATCGCTGAGTGCACCAACAATGTCTCGGCAGCGTTACACACACTTGGTCGCTGCACCTTTGAGTTAATGATGATCGGAATCGCTTTGCTGAGGTCGGCAAACTCATCGATGTACACATGACAGACCCCTGCACCTGTTTCGATTGTTGGAACAGATGACTCATCGACAACCATACGAATGAGCGCTGCACTTCCACGTGGAATTACAAGATCAACCTTTCCGCGAGCATTAAGAAGTGCTTTAACTGTCTCGCGATCCTCGGATGGGACAAGTTGAATTACATCTGGCGAAATTGAAGTTGAAGTTAAGGCATCACGCATGACGTGCACCAGAATTTCATTGCTATGTGCCGCACTTGATGAACCACGAAGCAAAGCTGCGTTACCAGACATTAACAAAATTACCGCTGCATCCACAGTTACATTGGGACGTGCTTCGTACACCATTCCAATTACTCCAAATGGGACTGAAATCTGTTCTAACTCGATGCCATTTGGCAGGGTTGATTTACGTAATGTAATTCCAAGTGGGTCTGGAAGTTGGCTGACTTGTCGCGCTCCTCCAGCAATACCTTTAATGCGATCTGGAGTTAATAAGAGTCGATCAAGCAGAGATGAGTTCAACCCAGCTGCACGACCAGCTGCCATGTCTTTTTCGTTAGCGGCCAGAATTTCTTCACTTCTATTTTCTATTGCATCTGCAATGACATTGAGAGCGGCTTTACGCTGCGCCCCAGTGGAAGCACTCAAGGTTTTCCCGGCAATGCGTGCAGAATCTGCAAGGTTTGCAATCAACTGTTGAGCGTTCATTTAAATCAATACCAAATCATCTCTGTGGACTAGTTCACGTTCATACTCGGCACCTAAGGCTGCGGCAAGTTCTTTTGTTGATCTACCTAACATCTGTGGCAAATCCTCTGAATCAAAGGCAACTAGCCCGCGAGCAATTACTACGCCATCTGGACCAACAAGTTCCACCGCATCACCTGCAATGAAATCTCCTTCAACAGCGGTCACCCCTGCAGGAAGCAATGAAACGCCTCTTTCAAGAATTGCCGTGACCGCGCCTTTGTCGAGAATCAACTTTCCTTGTGACTTAGTAGCGTGTGCTAACCACAATAAGCGCGAAGTTGTCTTGCTCGCTTGGGCATGAAAATAGGTTCCCAGTTTTTCTCCTGCGAGTGATTTATCTGAATCAACTAGCGAAGTTAGTAACATTGGAATTCCGGCTGAGGTCGTGATGCGTGCGGCTTCAACCTTAGTGACCATTCCCCCGCTACCAACACCAGCAGAACCTGCACCACCAAGAGTGAATCCCTCGATATCAGTAATTGATGAAACTTCGTGAATTCTTTGCGCTCCTGATTGATTTGGAGGTGCGTCATACAGTGCATCAATATCAGAGATTAGAACCAAAAGATCTGCACCGATCAATAATGCAACAAGTGCCGCCAAGCGATCATTGTCGCCAAAGCGAATCTCTTGAGTTCCGACAGAGTCATTTTCATTAATGATTGGCACAACACCTAATTGAAGTAGTTTGTACAGGGTACGTTGCGCATTTTGATAGTGAGAACGACGAACCACATCCTCTGTTGTTAGCAATACCTGTGAAGCGGTGATTGAATGACGGGCAAAGCTTTGGGTGTATTGCGCAACTAGTAATCCTTGGCCTACCGATGCGGCGGCCTGCTGCGTTGCTAGATCCTTTGGACGTGCGGTTAAACCAAGTGGTGCAAGCCCTGCAGCAATTGCACCTGAAGAAACCACGACAACTTCAGTGCCACGCTTCTTACAGGCGGCTACAACATCAACAAGTTTGTTTACAGCAGCTTCATCCAGTGCAGATCCAGCTCTACCGGTAAGAGAGGAGGAACCAATCTTGATGACGATGCGTTTTGCAGAGGTAATCTGCGCTCGGCTCACTTGTCATCTCCATCCTCTTGATTTTCCCCTGTGGTGACTGCATCTGTAATTATCGGTGCTGAAAGTTTAGGCGTGTGAGGGTCAACTACGTTGTATTCCCACTGCTTTGCGATCTCATCATCGGTCAAAACATTCTCAACACGCTCAGGCATGTTCCACGTTGATTCAAGACGTGAATCTTCGCCTCTGCGATGCAGGTGACCGGCAAGTTGCTCGGCACCAGCTTCAATAGTTGGCTCCCAATCAAACACAACCTCGGTGTCACCATCACCGATCCGAACTTCACTGCCTGCAACAGCACCCTTTTTGTACAACTCTTTTTCAACTCCGAGTTGTGCCAAGCGATCTGCAAGATAACCAATAGCCTCGGCGTTCTTAAAGTTTGTTTGGCGAACCCAACGTTCAACTTTCTTGCCACGAATTGTGAATGAACCATCCGCATTTGCATGGACTATGAAGCCTGAATCATCTACGGCCACCGGACGCAAGATAATTCGCGTGCGCTCTGGAACTCCAGCTTCGATACGATTCTTGTGAACCAAACGTCCCATGGCATAAATTAATTCCTGCAGGCCTTCACGAGATGCAGCAGAGACGGAGTACACCTCGTAACCCTTTTCACGCAGCTCTTGTTCAACCATTTCAGCCATAGCTTTACCATCAGGTAAATCGATCTTGTTCAATGCAACTATACGGACACGATCTTCAAGACCACCGTATAGCGCTAACTCATTCTCAATTGCTTCAAGATCTGCAACAGGGTTGCGATCTGTTTCTAAAGTTCCGCAATCGAGTACATGCACTAATGCAACGCAACGTTCTACGTGGCGAAGGAACTCAAGGCCTAAGCCCTTACCTTGTGATGCTCCCGGAATCAGTCCCGGAACATCTGCAACGGTGAAACGGGTTTCACCAGCTTGCACTACGCCAAGGTTTGGTGCCAATGTTGTAAATGGATAATCAGCGATCTTTGGACGCGCAGCAGAAATTGCTGCGATCAATGATGATTTCCCAGCACTTGGAAATCCAACAAGAGCAATATCTGCAACGCTCTTTAACTCTAAAATCAAAGTACGTTCTTCACCTGGTTCACCAAGTAACGCAAAACCAGGTGCACGGCGCTTAGAAGATGACAGTGCAAGGTTTCCAAGACCACCAAAGCCACCTTGAGCTGCAATAAATGTTGTTCCATTGCCGATTAGATCTGCGATTTGTTCGCCATCTTTATCGTAAATAACAGTTCCGTTTGGAACACCAAGGATTAAGTCCTCCCCTTGGTGACCATCTTTACGGTCGCCATAACCCTGATGACCAGATGTTGCTTTTCGATGTGGAGAATGGTGAAAATCAAGGAGTGTTGTCACATTTGGATCAACAATAAGAATGACATCTCCACCACGGCCACCGTTACCACCATCTGGACCACCCAGTGGCTTGAACTTTTCACGCTTTACCGAAACACAACCATCGCCACCTTTTCCGGCAACGGCGTAGAGAGTTACACGATCAACAAATGTTGTCATTGCTTCCTCTCCTCTTTCCTTTTTCAACTCGATGAAAACATTTGCAATAAAAAAGCGAGCCGCGTGATTACGGCTCGCTCTTTTACAAGAAACCTAAAATTAAGCTACCGGAGCCACATTCACTACACGGCGACCGCGAGCGCGACCGAATTCAACAACGCCTGCAGCAAGTGCAAACAGAGTGTCATCCTTACCGCGACCTACGTTCTTGCCTGGGTGAAAATGTGTTCCGCGCTGGCGAACTAAAATTTCGCCAGCATTAACTTCTTGTCCGCCGAAACGCTTGATGCCAAGGTACTGTGGATTGGAATCGCGACCGTTTCGTGTCGAGGAGACACCCTTCTTACTTGCCATTTACTTCGTCTCCCTTACTTCGCGCCATTGATAGCGGTAATTTTTACACGAGTCAGTTGCGCACGGAATCCCTGGCGACGACGGTGACCTGTCTTGTTTTTGTAACGCAAGATGTCAATCTTCGGACCCTTAAGCTCCTCTAGAACTTCGCCAGTTACCTTTACGCCAGACAAAACCTTTGGATCTGTTGTAACCGCTGCACCATCTACAACGAGCAGGGCAGGAAATGAGACAGTTGCACCAGCAGCAGCGTCGATACGATCAACGATTACTGTGTCGCCAACTGCGACCTTCTCCTGGCGTCCGCCAGCTTTAACGATTGCGTACACGTGTTACTCCAGTTCATTATCTAGGCCTTAGGCCCATTGCAGCCCCAAGTAGGAGCGTTGTGCAGAGGGTAAGCGTACGCAAGCGTCTGCTCAGCGGTCAAATTGCGATGAAACGATCCGGGTCACAGCCTTTTCCAGCGCATAAATAGGGTCGCTGGCCGCACCTTTTACTTCAGCATCTGCCAGGGCGATCGCTCCAACGGCATCGGCAATTTGAGCCGGGCTCCAACGGTTTAGCTGTCTGCGAGCCTTATCTATCTGCCATGGGGCCATTCCTAATTGTCCCGCTAATTCAAATGATTTTTGGTTGCGATTTGCTCCTGCGACCTTTGCCAAAGAGCGCAGTGATGATGCGATCGCGCTTGTAATCATTACTGGGTCAGTTCCAGTTTCAAGTGCGCTGCGCAACGAAATTAGTGCAGCGGAAAGATTGCCATCAAGGGTTGCATCTGCAACATCAAAACCTGTCGTCTCAACTCGACCTTGGTGATACTTATCAACCATCGCTTCATCAATTAAACCCGAGGGGGCATCTGCTGCAATCTGTCCAACCGCACCCTGAAGTTCACGTAGATCATTTCCGAGCGCACCAACTAGCGCTGAGACTGCACCAGCAGAGGCTTTTCGTCCTAAATCTAGAAATAGAGATTTAACAAACTCCTCTTTTTCTACCTCTTTCTTAAGCGGATCACATGCGATTATTTCTGGCTTGATCTTTTTGATCGCATCCAGAAGAGCTTTTCCTTTTACTCCACCTTTATGAACAAAAATTACAGTTGTCGAAGGATCCGGATGATCTAAGTAGCGGGTTATTTCATCGCGGTTGTCTTCAGGCAAATCTTGTAGGTCACGAATAATCAGTGCGCGTCTTTCAGAAAAAAGTGAGGGTGCAAGTGCATCAGCGATGTCACCAGCAATTGTGTCTGCTGCAAACAAGGTTGTGATTTCACAGTTCTCATCTTTGAGCTGTGTATTGAGTTTTGTTAACGCACGATCTGCCAAAGCCGCCTCGGAACCAAGGATTAAGTAAAAAGAGTTCATCTCATTCCCCTCTAGCTCCAGTAAAACAACCTTACTCTGCCTTTGCTTTTGCGAACCCGCAAGTGGTGACCTGAGGCTGTAATGGCTACCGAACCATCTCTATCTGTCCGAATAACCTGCGTGCCGAGTCTAGTCAAAGAGTCGATGCTCTCTGCGGCGGGGTGACCATATGGATTTTTGGCTCCCACACTAATGAGTGCAATTTGTGCAGACAGGGCTCGCATTAACCCTTCATCTTGATACTTAGAGCCGTGGTGGCACACCTTGTATATATCGACCGGACCCACACGATCTATTAATTCATGCTGTGCTGGTGGTTCAAGATCTCCGGCAGAAAACAAACTCCAGTCCTTAGTTGTTGCAATCACCGCGATACTTGAATTATTGATCTGAGATCCTTCACCAGGTAACTCCTGAAAACTTCTTGTTGTTGCTTCTGGCCACACAACCTTTAGATTTACTTCTCCAATTTGTGCAATTAATCCTCGTTGCACCGTAATCACCTGTGCTCCACTGAGTGACTCTAAAGCCATTTCACTTTCTATCTTTGGCTCTCGATTATTTGTAATCCATACCTGCTGTACTGATCGTCCATCTAGGAGACCAGATAGTCCGCCGACATGATCAGCATGAAAATGAGAAAGGATCAGCAGGGGAATTTGATTAATACCCAAAGCTCTCAGACATTTATCTTCAGCCGCTGGCTCAGGTCCAGTATCAATAACTACAGCGCGGTGATTTCCGAGATTAATGACAAGAGAGTCGCCCTGACCAACATCGCACTGGGCTACCTGCCAACCTGAAGCGGGCCATCTTTGCAACCATCCTAAGGAAATGACAATGATTAAAAGGATGGCGGCGCTTTGCTTCCAGTGTTTTTTAAAAAGAATCAGCACTAACAAAATTACAGCAACTAACACGAAGCCAATCAATCCGTTATGAATCGTTAACACCGGAAAATCTGCAACCCAGTGGGCAACCCATGAAATAAACCCAGCTGGACAGCGAATACAAAAGATAATTACCTGGGTTATCCAAGGGGCGATCGGAGAAATAAGGGCAGCAATGAATCCAAGAACAGTGATGGGAGCAACGGCAGGTGCTGCTAGTAGGTTGGCAACAACGCTCATGGGTGACAGATACCCTGACAGTGCAACGAGAATAGGTGCACAAAAGGCCATGGCAGCTATCGGTGGAGCTAACGCACCTGCAATCTTTTGATGGGTCGGTAGTTTTTCTTCAATTTTTGGGGCAAGCAGTAGCAAACCTGCAGTTGCCAAGACTGACAGTGCAAAGCCGGCATCGCGAGATTGCCATGGATCTCCAAGGACAACGGCGCAGATTGCAAAACCTAACGCTGGCAAAGAATCTGATGCACGTTTGCCCAGTTGGGCCGATAGCAAAACCGCAGCCATCGCTGCTGCTCGCAATACTGATGGAGATGGCCGAACTAATGCGATAAAGCAGACAAGTGCAATCGCAGTTGCAAATACCCGATAATTTTTTCGTCGAATCAAAAATTGCATGCACCACAAAACAAATGTTGAGACTATTGCAAAGTTTGCACCACTTACGGCAACTAAGTGGGTCAGTCCCGAACGTTTCATCGCCTCTTTAAATTCAGGTGATTGCTTTGATGTATCCCCCAAGACCATCCCGGGAATTAACGCTCCAGCATCTCCATCACCTGAGTTGTTACGTAATCCCTCGCGAATACTCCCTAACCCTGATGCCCACACAGATGGCTGATTCAAAACAGTGATGTCTCCATGAACGATGACAAGAGCGGCAACCCGTGCCTCTTTACTCTTAAGCGCAGTTGCGGTCGCCGAGATCTTTTGTCCTGGCAACGCTTTGATGTGATTCTTGCTTATCACACGAATTGGTGTGCCAACGGTGTGACTTTTGCCATCTACTGTAAAGCTCAATAGTCGAGCGGTGAATGAGTAATTTCCGCTTCCTGTTTTACTGGGATCGGTTTTCACCTGAGCGACAAAATCAACTCTTTGATTGAGATACTTATTGATTACAGAGTGCTCTAGCGAAGCTTGTCGCAGCGACATCGCAGTAGCACCAACCATAATTGTGAGTAGGATCAGAGTTAATCTCTTTTTGCTTTTTGCTACCGCAAACCCGGCAAGAAGTATGGCGGCTACACATATTCGCCACGGTGTAACTGCGCTTTGAATAAGCGCTCCCACCCATAAAGCCCCGCCTAAGGCAAGGGCTCGGTAGTCAATTAAATTTTGACTTTTGATTTGATCTGAGCGAATTTAGCAGCACCAATTCCAGTTACCTTTTGGAGATCATCAACACTTAAAAAAGAGCCATTGATTTTGCGATATTCAACGATTCGCGCAGCGATCACAGGCCCGATTCCATCCAACGCATCTAGCTGACGAGCAGTTGCTCGGTTAATGTTGATCGGCCCTGATGGAGTTTTCTTGCTTATCCGCTGACCTAAGCCATTAACAACTAATGAATCTACATAGATTTGTTCACCGTCATTGAGTACTCGCGCCAAATTCATAGTGCTCAAATCTGCACCAGGTGCACTATCTCCTGCCGCTTTAATTGCATCGATTACTCGTGATTTCCCAGTAAGGGTGTAAACACCAGGCCTATTCACCGCACCGGTGACATCAACAAAAATTTCAGGCTCGGCTATTGTTATTGGCACAATTTCAGTAACGGCATTACTTTCTGTGTTACCTCGGGCTACGACAATTACAGATGAAAGCAAGACAACTACAGCAATGAGGGCAAGGAATCTCTTTTGATTTCGAGAAAAATGTAGATCAAACCACCACTGTGACAAGGATTCGAAAGCACTACGAAGTTGTTCCATCTGCCAATTGTTAGGTTGGCAATAATGCCTTAAGGAAACGGGTGAATTAGTTGTTGATAACGATATTTACAAGCTTTGGTGCGCGGGTGATGATCTTGTTGACCGTCGCCCCGGCTAGCGCTTCAACAATGCTTGGTAGCCCAAGAGCTGCAGCCTCAAGCTCTGCATCTGAAATTGTTGGTGCTACATCAATGCGATCTTTGATCTTTCCATTGATTTGCACAACGACAGTGACGGCATCTGCAACCAGTAACTTCTCATCAACTGTAGGCCAGCCAGCAAGTGCCACACATGGCTTATGGCCAAGACGCTCCCACATTTCCTCAGCGGTAAATGGCGCAACAAGTGACAACATAATCGCGATCGCTTCAACGGCTTCCCGAACTGCAGGATCTGCAGCTCCACAACCGGAATCAATCGCCTTACGGGTTGCATTAACTAGCTCCATTACGCGTGCAACAGCAACATTGAAACGGAAAGATTCGACTGCAAAGCCAGCATCATGAAGTGCTTTATGGGTTGCCTTTCGCAACCCTAAATCGCCGGTACTGAAATCGACACCTGCAGGGCTTGCTACATCCCCTGACAATCTCCACGCACGAGTCAAAAACTTAACCGAACCTGATGGCGATACATCTGACCAATCCACATCATCTTCCGGAGGACCAGCAAAAACCATAGACAAACGAATCGCATCAACTCCATGGTTTTCTAACTCATCTGATAAACGAACAAGATTTCCACGACTCTTGGACATTGCAGAGCCATCCATGACAACCATTCCTTGGTTGAGCAAACGGGTAAATGGTTCATTGAAGTCAACCATTCCCATGTCGTTGAGCACCTTGGTGAAGAAACGGCTGTACAACAGGTGCAAGATCGCGTGAGTAACTCCTCCAACATATTGATCTACTGGTAACCAGGTATCAACATCTTTCTTGGAGAAAGGTTCATTGGCGTTAGTTGGGTCTGTATATCGCAGGTAATACCAAGAAGAATCAACGAATGTATCCATCGTGTCTGTGTCGCGTTTTGCATTGGCAGAACACTGTGGGCATTTTACATTTACCCAATCAGTTGCAGCACCAAGTGGTGATGTTCCCTTGGGCTTAAGGTCTAAACCTTCAGCATTGGGAAGAGTCAGAGGAAGTTGATCGGAAGGAACTGGAACCTCGCCACATGATGGGCAGTGAATGATTGGAATTGGTGTTCCCCAGTAACGCTGACGTGACACTAGCCAATCGCGCAGGCGGTAGTTACGTGCGGCAACACCTTTTCCTTCAGCCTCTAACTTCTTGTTAATTTCAGTGATTGCATCTGCTTTGTTGAGGCCATTCAAAATATCTGAGTTAACTAGTTTTCCATCACCAATGGTTGCAACACCCGATACATTCGGATCTTCTTCGCCGGTTTCGACCACAACACGTACAGGTAGCTTCATGGCGCGAGCAAAATCTAAATCGCGCTGATCATGTGCTGGAACCGCCATGATTGCGCCAGTTCCGTAGTCTGCTAATACATAATCACTTGCCCAGATAGGCAATTTCTCACCATTTACTGGATTTATAGCAAAGCGATTAAGGAATACACCACTCTTTGGACGATCTGTTGCAAGTCGATCGATATCACTTGCCGCCTTGATAGTTTCTAAATACTTAGCGAACTCAGATTCAACACCGGTGCCTTGAACAAGTTCAGTGGCAAGGTCGCTGTCGACTGCTACGACCATAAATGTTGCACCAAACAAAGTATCGGGGCGGGTTGTATAAATCGTTACCGGCTCAGCACGTCCTTCGATTTCAAACTTTACATTTGCACCGGTTGAACGACCGATCCAGTTGCGCTGCATGGTTAAAACCTTGTCAGGCCACTTACCTTCAAGTTGTGCCATGTCATCAAGTAAGCGATCGGCGTAATCAGTGATCTTGAAGTACCACTGGTTTAACTTCTTTTTAGTAACTGTTGAATCGCATCGCTCGCACAGGCCTGCTACTACCTGTTCATTTGCCAGAACTGTTTGACACCCGGGACACCAGTTAACCGCAGAATCTTTGCGATAGGCCAAGCCACGTTCGTAAAACTTTAAGAACAACCACTGATTCCATTTGTAGTATTCAGGATCACAGGTGTTAAAGACTCGGTCCCAATCAAAAGAACATGCATAGCGTCGCATCGATGCCTTTTGCACCGCGATGTTTTCATAGGTCCAAATACGTGGATCTGAGTTTCGCTTAATCGCAGCGTTTTCAGCAGGTAATCCAAAGGCATCCCAGCCAATTGGGTGCATCACATTGAAGCCCTTTTGTGCCCAGTAACGAGCGATTACATCGCCAAGTGCGTAAGCCTCGGCATGACCCATGTGAAGATCTCCCGATGGGTACGGAAACATATCCAGGACATACTTTTTTTCACGTTTGTCATCTGCACGGCCTGATTTAAAGGGTTGAAGTTCATCCCAAACGGGCAGCCATTTTTCCTGCACGTAGGCAAAGTCGTATGCCGCGTGCTCACGCTCATCATTCACGTTGTTATTCATACGTGGAGCTAAGGGGATTTGAACCCCTGACCCCCTGCATGCCATGCAGGTGCGCTACCAGCTGCGCTATAGCCCCAATATTTCTGCGAGTGCAGACCTTACCGCATTTACTGCGGCCAGCCTTAAGCTGAAGTTGCACCACTTTCTTCGCCATAGACAGGCTCTGGTACAGAGCCTGCATTATGTTCAATCAAATTCCATTGTCGTGGGTTTCGTTCCAAAATCGACCACGATGCATTAGATAGTCCCCCGATTACGCCCCAGTGGGACATCGGAAGTTGCAGCAGAGATCCCATGATGCAACGCGCTGTACCACCATGAGTTGTCACAACTAATAACTGATCTGTCTTATCTCCTAATGCTTTTTTGATTGCTCGAACTGCACGATCTGCAACCTCGCTACGTCGCTCACCTGTGGTACCTGCGGGATTATCTTCACCATCAATCCATCGAATAAAGTTTTGGAAATCCTCGGCGCGATTTTCTGCACCTGTTTTTCCTTCCCATAATCCACCATTTGTTTCACGAAGATCATGATCAATCTGGACAGTTAAACCAGTTAGATCAGCAAGAGATTGCGCTGTATCTCGTGCACGTTCCAGATCACTTGAAATAATCATTGTTGGTTTCATACCTGCAAGAATTTGTGCAGCATGCTGAACTTGAAAACGGCCAACCTCATTGAGCCCAATATCTGAGTGACCCTGAAAACGGTTTACAACATTCCAATCAGTCTGGCCGTGACGCCATAAAACAACGCGATTACCGGCCATAGACGGCGGCCTGCCTCACTGCTGCTAATTCAATTGATGGGCAGTCATTCCATAAACGATCCAACATGTAGTACTTGCGAAGCGCTGCACTTTGTACATGCACAACAAGATCTGAATAATCTAACAAAATCCATTCAGCACCATGTTCACGGCGAAGTGGCTTCTCACCAATTGCAGCAAGCTGGCGCTCTACCTCATCTGCAATAGCATCAACTTGTGCCTCATTGTGGCCGGTTGCAATTAAGAACACCTCACTGAGAACTAACTGGTCTGAAAGATCCAAAGCCACAACATCTTGGGCAATCTTGTCGATTGCAGCTTGGGCGGCAACTTGGGTGATCTCGAGTGTTCTGCTGCTAATTGTCATAGAGGTTATTCTCTCGTATAAATGCAGCTACCGATGACGAAAGATCTTCGCTCATTCCTTGGCGAATTGTGGTGGCGGCAACATTGAGAGCGCCAATATCCACACCATCACCTGAATACCCAGGACGCCCTATGATCAAGAATTCGACCATCCCTCGTAACTCATCGATGCGATGCCATTGATTCAACTTTTCTGCTGCATCTTGGCCGATCACTAGAACAATTGTGTCATCGGGATAACTTTGAGCAATCGCTTCAACGGTATCGATGGCATAACTTGGTCCCATCCGCAGAACTTCGATTGGATTTACCTGCACCTTACTGGCGACAGCTGCTGGTAAATCAGCAACCGCTAACTGACACATGGCTCGTCGTTGCGCAGCAGTTGCAATCGGCGCGTTCTCGCGCAATAAAGGTTCTCCAGCCGGAACAACAAATAATTGATCTACTAAATTCTTTTCAATCAACTGGGTAATTACATGCAAATGACCCAAATGAATTGGGTCAAAGGTTCCTCCGTAAATACCAACTCGGGACAAATTAGTCTCGGTCTAGGCGAAGTACTAAGTACAGAAAGATTGACATCACAACAAAGGTGAAGATTCCAAAAAAGACTGGAGGTGCTGGAAGTTCACGGGTTATCTCACTAGCAAGAGTAATCATGGACAAAATACTACTACTTACCAGCCAATAGCTCTTTAAATCTGGCTTCATCGATTACCGGAACACCTAATTCCTGTGCCTTTGCCAACTTTGAACCTGGGTCACTTCCGACAAGCACGTAGTCAGTCTTTTTCGATACCGAGGATGAGGCTTTGCCACCATGGGCTGCAATTATTTCTGAAATTCCATCACGGGAAAATGATTCAAGCCCGCCAGTTACTACAAAGGTGAGCCCTGCCAAAGTTTGCGGAAGTTGTTCTGTTTGTTGGACAACCATACAAACTCCTGCTTTTTCCCATTTCGAAATGATCTCTTGATGCCACCTCACACCAAACCATTCAACAATTGATTCAGCGATAATCTGTCCAACGCCGTCAATATCGGCTAACTCTTGTGCACTTGCTTGTGAAATTGCTTTGATCGAACCAAGGGATGTTGCTAGTGCTTGTGCAGCTGTTGGTCCAACATGTCGAATAGATAAGGCAACGATTGTTCGCCACAACGGACGGTTCTTAGCTTCTGCTAACGCTGCTAATAACTTGTCAACGTTGGCAGCTGGAGATCCATCCTTCTTCCTGAAAAACTCCGAAGTTATAAGTTTTTTTGCAGTTAAATCGAAGAGATCTGATTCGTCTTTAATGATCTTGGCATCTAATAAAGCAGATGCGGCTTCATACCCAAGAACATCAATATCCAACGCTGCTCGTGAACCTATGTAGTAAATCCGTTCGCGCAGTTGAGCAGGACAGCTTTGAGTATTGGGGCAACGAATATCAACATCACCTTCACTCATGGCACGTAGTTCGCCACCACATTCAGGGCAATTGGTTGGCATAACAAATGCACGCTCTGTGCCTTTGCGTTTTTCTACAACTGGACTAAGAACTTCTGGGATTACATCACCGGCTTTGCGAATAACAACGGTGTCGCCGATTAAAACTCCTTTACGCACAATCTCTTCGGCATTATGCAGCGTTGCATTTGTAATGGTCGATCCTGCCACTTTGACCGGCTCCATATATGCAAAGGGGGTTACTCTTCCAGTACGTCCAACACTGACTTTGATATCGAGCAAAACGGTAGTGACCTCTTCAGGTGGGTATTTGTACGCGATAGCCCACTTCGGTGCACGCGAGGTAAAGCCCAGCTGTTGTTGATGCACTAATGAATCAACTTTAATAACAACCCCATCGATCTCGTGCTCAACATCATGACGATGATCTGCGTAATACTTAATGAATTTTTCAACCTCTGCACGAGTCTCACATACTTTGTAGCGATCACTAGTTGGTAGACCTAGCGCTTTTAATTTTTGGTAGGCACCACTCTGTGATTCAAATTCAATACCATCTCGTGCACCAACGCCATGCAAAACAACTGACAATGGACGGGACGCTGTAACACGCGGATCCTTTTGTCGCAATGAACCTGCCGCTCCATTGCGCGGATTAGCAAAGAGTTGCTTACCAGCCTCTTCCAGCGAATCATTGAGTTCATTAAAGGCTTTAATAGGAAAGAAGACTTCTCCGCGAACCTCCATAATTACAGGCAAGGAGTCTGCTTTTAACTGATGAGGAAGATTTCTAATGGTCTTTACATTGAGAGTGACATCTTCTCCGGTCACGCCATTTCCACGAGTTAATCCACGGACCAAAACACCTTTTTCATAAATTAAGTTAATTGCTAAACCATCAACCTTTACCTCGCATAAATATTGTGGGTGCGGGATCTCTTTTTCAACTCGATCAAACCATTGTGCCAACTCATCTGTATCAAAGACATTGTCCAAGCTCATCATCTTTTCAATGTGATCACGTTGCTCAAACTGTGTTGAAAAACCTCCGCCCACATGTTGTGTTGGAGAATCCGGTTCGCGTAGCTCTGGATTCTTTTCCTCTAAAATCTGTAGCTCGCGCAATAAAGCATCAAATTGCGCATCTGTAATTGTTGGTTGATCTAAAACGTAATACTTGAATTGATGATCACGAATTTCGTTGATCAGCTCGGTCATGCGATGACGGGCTTTATTGTTCATTGCGTCTCACAAATTGTTGCTGACCCTACGACGCGATCACCATCGTAAATAACCATCGCTTGACCGGTAGCAAGACCCAATAAAGGCTCATCTAAGGATGCCACCAGCAGAGTTCCATCGAAGAAATAGGTACATGGTAAAGCTGCTCCATGAGCACGAACTTGAACAAAACCACGCTTGCCCTCTGAAGTAACTGCAGGACCACACCACACTGGACGCTCACCATGCATGGTTGTGATCGCTAAATCTTCACGTGCACCAACAACAACTGTGTTTGTCACCGGTTCGATCTTTAAAACAAAACGTGGAGAACCATCAGCAGTTGGAACTGTAACTCCCAAACCTTTTCGCTGGCCAATCGTGTAGGTGTATGCACCTTTGTGTTCGCCGATTTTATTTCCATCTTGATCAACTATTGGACCGACCTCACTACCAAGACGATCCCGCAACCATCCTGCATTGTCGCCAGATGGAACAAAACAGATGTCATGGCTATCAGGTTTTTGAGCTACCGCTAATCCTCGACGTTCTGCCTCTGCGCGAATATCGACTTTGGTTGTATCCCCCAAAGGAAAGATTGCACCATTGATCTGTTCAACTGTTAAAACAGACAAAACATAGGACTGATCCTTTGAATGATCGACTGCTCGGTGCAGCGTTTTTCCATGAGGCCCAATTTCAGTTCGTGCATAGTGACCGGTAACAACTCCGTCATATCCCATAGCACGTGCGCGATCTAAGACAGCTGCAAACTTAATTTTCTCGTTGCATCGTAAACATGGATTAGGCGTTCTACCTGCTGAATATTCGGCAAGAAAATCTTCAACTACCCCATCGTGAAACTCTTCGGCCATATCCCAAATGTAAAAAGGAATTCCAATTACATCGGCTGCACGTCTAGCATCATGCGAGTCCTCGATGGTGCAACAACCACGTGCACCTGATCGGTACTTCTGCGGATTAGCTGCTAGCGCTAAATGAACACCAATCACTTCATGTCCTGCTTCAACTGCGCGGGCAGCAGCTACCGCTGAATCAACGCCACCGCTCATCGCTGCTATTAACTTCATTTAAGGTGTGCCGCCCGTCCTGTACGAATTACATCGGGCAGCACTGACATTACAAAGTCAACATCTGCCTGGGTAGATGCGGCACCAAATGAGAAGCGAAGCGAGGATTGAGCGGTTGCTTCGGTGTGGCCCATCGCGAGCAGTACATGGCTTGCCTCATGAACCCCTGCACTACATGCAGATCCTGTTGAAGCAGAGACATGAGCATTATCTAGAAGAAGCAACAAGGTATCGCTTTGTGTACCAGGAAAGGTAACGTTAACTATTCCCGGTAAGCGTCGGCTAGCCTCGCCATTGACATAGGCATCCGGAATTGCCTGATGTATCGCTTGAATAAAGTTGTCGCGCAGATTTTGGACCTCAGCACTTGGGTATTTTTCAGTTGCGGCCGCCGAAAAAGCCACGATACTCGGTGCATTTAAAGTTCCACTCCGAATTTCGCGCTCTTGTCCACCACCATGAAGCAACGCTGGAATCTCATAAGCTCTTCGCAAAATTAATGCACCGATTCCAAGTGGGCCTCCAACTTTGTGCGCACTCAAAGTTAAGGCGGTCACACCAAGTTCTTGGTATGAAAGCGGAACCTTCTTGAAACTCTGAACCGCATCGGTGTGTACCGGAATGTTTTCGGCCATTGCAACAACTTCTTCTATCGGCTGAATGACCCCGGTTTCATTGTTGGAGTGCATGATTGAAATTACAGCAATTTCTCCAGATCGTCGTGCAATCAAATCTTTGAGAAAATCTAAATCGATAACCCCATCTACACCGACTGGAACCTGGATTACCTCTGCGCCCTCTTGAGTTTCTAGCCAATGTGCAGGATCCAAAATCGCATGATGTTCGACCGCAGAAATAACTACAACTTTCTTGCCCTGGGCTTTTCCATTCCACCACATACCTTTAAGGGCAATGTTGTTAGCTTCAGTTCCTGATGCAGTAAAGATAACTTCTGATGGAAGGCAGCCAACTTGACCTGCAATTGCTTCACGAGCATCCTCTAACGCTTTACGGGCTGCGCGGCCATGGGTGTGCAGACTCGAGGGATTACCAAGCTCCTGGAGTTGAAAGGTAAACGCCTTGAATGCAGCAGGCGACAGTGGTGTCGTTGCAGCATGGTCTACATAGATTGAAGGCACAGGCCTAAGTCTATGACTTGTGGGCTTTAACGCCTTCAGTTGCCTTCGGTAGAACGGCAAACAGGTCTCCCACCACGCCAAAATCTGCGATTTCAAAGAGCGGTGCTTCCGGATCTTTATTAATCACGACGATCGTCTTACTTGTCTGCATTCCTGCACGATGCTGGATCGCTCCGGAAATTCCACATGCAACATAGAGCTGTGGGCTAACAGTTTTTCCGGTTTGTCCCACTTGATATGAGTGTGGGTACCAACCCGCATCAGTTGCTGCACGTGATGCACCAACAGCTGCACCTAATGAGTCAGCAAACCCTTCGACCGCAGAGAAATCTCCATTTGTTCCGCGTCCGCCAGAAACAACGATGTTTGCCTCTGTTAACTCGGGACGCCCACCCTGCACTGGAGGTTGTGATGAGGTAATGGTTGCCTTCTTTGATGCATCTGAAACTTGAAGTGAAAGAGTTTCAACGGCAGGTGTTGCCGCACCTGTTTGCGCATCAACTGAATTTGGACGAACAGTAATGATAGGTGTTCCGTGAGAAACCTTCGAATGAACCGTCGTCGATCCACCGAAGACAAGTTGGGTAGCTGTTATGTCTGCAGAGACATCAACTGCATCTGTAATGATTCCTGAACCGCTCTTAACCGCTGTACGAGCCGCAACCTCTTTGCCAAATGCATGTGATGCAATTAAGACCGCAGCTGGTGATTGCGCAGCGATAATTTGAGCAAGGACATCAGCAACGGCTGCAACGCCATTGTTAACAAATGCATCTGATTCAACTACAACAATCTTAGAAACTGGACCCTTGTTAATCTCAGCAGCCATTGCTGAACCTTTTCCTGCAGAGGCAAGAACAACTGCAGTTACCTCGCCAATGCGAGCACCTACTGTTGCTAATTCAGCGTTTGTTTTAGTGGCCTTAGAGTTAATAAAGTCAGCCAAAATCAATACTTTGCTCATATCAACTTCTTTTCTGCTAGGAATGAAACCATTTGGGCCGCTGAATTATCATCACTGACCTTGATTCCGGCTGCACGTGGTGGACGTGGTGATGAATCGGCAACCAGTGACCATGCTGAATCAACAGTCACGCCCACAGAAGTTAAATCTCGAGTTTCAATACTCTTTTTCTTTGCAGCCATGATTCCCTTAAATGATGGGTAGCGAGGCTCATTAATCTTTTCAACAACTGAGATAACACATGGAAAAGCAGCGTTCATTTCATCAACGCCAGCTTCGGTAACACGTGTAATTGACACTTTCTGTGCTGCCGGATCTACCTCAACCTTTGAGGCAAAGGTTAACTGTGCAACATTTAATCGCTCAGCTAGCATCGCAGGAACAACGCTCATCCGCGCATCTGTTGATTCTGTACCGCAAATAACTAAATCAAATCCACCCTTTTCAATGACTGCGGCAAGGACAGCTGATGTTGCGAGCGCATCTGCACCAGATAGCTTTGCGTCAGTTATCAAAATCGCATCATTTGCACCCATTGATAATGCTTTACGAACCGCTTCAGTTGCACGCTCTGGTCCCATTGAAATGACGGTAACTGTGTGTGGGCCATCCTCTTCATTTCCACCATGAGCCTCTGCGATACGCAGCGCTTCTTCAACTGCGTACTCATCAAGATCATTCAAAACCGCATCAACATTCTCGCGATCAAGAACTCCATTGACCATCTTCTTTTCAGCCCATGAATCTGGGACCTGCTTGACGCAAACGGCGATTTTCATAGCCAAAGGTTACTGGTGAGTAACCCATTTTGCTACCGCAGCTCGAGATTTCACGCACGGTTTGCCGACTCGTAACCTCAACTTCTACTTTAAGTCTGAGAATTGGCTCAACCTAACGGCATGAAGCGATCCCTGCGTGTAGTCGTGGTCACAGAATCCTTCCTCCCCCAGATAAATGGTGTTACCAACTCGGTGCTTCGCATTCTGGAGTATCTACGAGCACAAGGACATCAAGCACTCGTGATCGCTCCAGAAAGTGCTGGCGGAGTATCTGAATACGCCGGATTTAGAGTCAGACGTGTTCCGAGTTTAGAGATGAAAGGTTTGCTGCCTCTTGGATTTCCTCAGAAAGCTATTGAACCTCTAATTGATGGATTCAACCCGGATGTTGTACATCTGGCTTCTCCATTTTTTCTTGGAAATTATGCTTCGAGAGTTGCAGAGCGTTTAGGTATTCCAACTTTGTCAATCTACCAAACCGATATTGCAGGGTTTGCTCGTCACTACGGCTTAACAATGGCGCATGATTCACTGAAGCGTTGGGTCGCAAAAATTCATTCCCGCACCA
>JAGWVL010000045.1 GCA_018970885.1 Actinomycetales bacterium | reverse complement strand
TGGGCTTTGATCATCGAAGTTAAGACATCTTTAACGGTAAACTTTTTATCTGTTGTCCGAGATAACCAATCTGCGGTTGCAAGAATTGCACCTAAGTTATCTGAAGGATGTCCCCACTCAGCAGCAAGCCAGGTGTCATTAAAATCTAACCAGCGAATCATCGCACCAATATTGAAAGCACCTTGAACTGGATCTAAAACATACTTTGTTCCTGGAACCTTGACGCCATTGGCAACAGTTACACCTGGCACAACTGGTCCTAAAAGCTTGGTACAGGCTTCATATTCAAGGGCTTCGAGGCCACAACCCAGTGTGTCCATAAAGCAGTTCCATGCAGTCTCGTAAGCAACCGGAGATTTGATCTCGTAGTTCAGCGCGTAATCGACGATATCGATAATCGCTTGATCGTATGGCTGGTTACCTTGACTTACATGGCTAGCCATTAATTAGCGCTTTTCAATAGGTACAAAGGCAAGATCTGCTGGTCCAACATAGGTTGCTGTTGGGCGGATGATCTTTCCATCGTTGCGCTGCTCAATGACGTGAGCGGTCCAACCTGAAATACGTGCCATCACAAATAATGGAGTGAAGTAGTTAACTGGAATCTTCATCGCATCATATGCAACAGCTGAGAACCAGTCGACGTTAGGGAACATCTTCTTAACTTCCCACATCACAGATTCGATGCGCTCTGCAATGTTGTACAGATTTTCCTTGCCAGCGTTTATCGCAAGCTCCTTAGTAATGACCTTAACGATCTCGTTGCGCGGATCTGAAACTGTGTACACAGGGTGTCCGAAACCAATAACAACTTCCTTGTTTTCTACACGCTTGCGGATATCGGCCTCGGCTTGATCCGGTGTTGAGTAACGAAGTTGAATCTCAAGTGCAACCTCATTTGCTCCACCATGCTTAGGACCACTGAGCGCCCCGATTGAGCCAGTGACACATGAGTAAATGTCTGCGCCAGTTCCTGCGATAACGCGACCGGTAAATGTTGAAGCGTTGAATTCGTGCTCTGCATACAAAACTAATGATGCATGCATCGCCTTTTCCCAAAGTGCACTTGGTTTTTCACCATGTAGCAGGTGTAAGAAATGTGCACCGATTGAATCATCATCGGTTTCTACTTCGATGCGCTTTCCATTATTTGCAAAGTGGTGCCAGTACCCAAGTAATGAACCGGTCTTAGCCAACATTGAATCTGCTATATCGCGCGCCTCTTGTGGTGTGTGCTGTGTTGATTCTGGCGTGACCGCACCAAGTGCTGAAAAGCCGGTACGCAAAACATCCATCGCATGGGCAGATGCTGGAAGTTGTTCAAGCACTGTTTTGACCTGAGGTGAAAGCGCGCGTAGAGCCTTGAGCTTTGCCTTGTAAGTATCTAATTGAGTCTGATTAGGAAGCGCGCCATGGACCAATAGGTATGCGACCTCTTCAAACTGACAGTGAGCTGCCAAATCCTTAATTGAGTATCCGCGGTAGTGAAGATCAGCTCCACCTACGGCGCTCAGCGCTGTATTTCCCGCTGGAACTCCAGAGAGTGCAACTGACTTCTTTACTTTGATTTCTGTCATGGTCCCTACCCGTTGTCTTTACCTAGTGTTTGGTCAAGTGCTTTTTCATATTCATAGTAATTAATTGCTTGGTACAACTCTTCACGTGTCTGCATCGTGTCGATCACATTTGACTGTGTTCCATCACGACGAATCGCTGTGTAGACATTCTCAGCCGCCTTGTTCATCGCTCTGAATGCTGACAATGGGTACAGGATCATTCCGACCCCGTTGGCAGCTAGTTGATCACGAGTGAACAAGGGAGTTTTTCCAAATTCAGTGATATTTGCCAGTATCGGAACGGAAACGGCAGATGAAATCTTGGAATAATCTGCAAGATTTTCAATTGCTTCGGGGAAAACTAAGTCCGCGCCCGCTTGGACATATGCATGGATGCGATCTAGCGCTGACTCAACACCTTCATTGGCGATCGCATCGGTGCGAGCCATGATCTGGAAGTTGTCATCGGTGCGTGCATCAACAGCTGCCTTGATGCGATCAACCATTTCAGCCTTTGAAACAATCTCTTTATTGGGACGATGTCCGCAACGCTTTGCGCCAACCTGATCTTCAATGTGCATGGCGGCCGCTCCAGCTTTGATCAGATCCTTTACTGTGCGGCCGATGTTAAAAGCCGATGCGCCAAATCCTGTATCGGCATCAACCAAGAGCGGGGTATCGCAGACATTGGTAATGCGACGTACATCGGTTAAAACATCCTCAAGGGTTGTAATTCCTAAATCTGGAATACCCAGCGATCCCGCAGCTACCCCTCCACCTGAGAGATAGATCGCACGAAATCCTGCGCGCTGGGCCAAGAGAGCATGGTTAGCATTAATGGTTCCAATAATTTGAAGTGGGGATTCTTCAACTAAAGCCCTTTTAAAGGCTGCACCTGCGCTGGTTACGCTCACAGGTTGAGTGTAACTACCTCAAACTGGCCCGCAAACTCCGCATTTAGTTGAATATTCAACTACTTTGTTGTACGGTACAGAGATGGCTCAATTACCGGCGTTGTACATAGGTCATGGCGCACCGATGCTGCTCGATGATGAGTTGTGGACATCACAGTTGAGAGAAATCGCTTCTCAGATTGAAAAGCCAAAAGCGATCCTGATTGTGAGCGCGCATTGGGAGTCAGCCCCTGTTACCTTGAGTAGCCCAATAGCTGGCACTCCCCTTGTTTATGACTTCAGCGGTTTTGCTAAAAAGTTTTTTGAGATGACATATGCAACCCCCGATGCATCACACTTATTAAATCTTGTTGCTTCGATGATGCCAGACAATGAACAGGTATTTGCGAGCAATCGCGGTTTAGATCATGGAGCCTGGGTACCGCTTCGTGTCATGTATCCAGATGCAGACATTCCAGTTTTACAAATGTCGATGCCAACCAATGATCCCGGAAAGTTAATTGAACTGGGAAAACGATTACAACCTTTACGCGACATGGGTGTCTTGATTATCGGTAGCGGCTTCTTAACGCATGGTTTGCCGTATCTGCGTGACTGGAGCACCGATGCGGTTGCACCAACCTGGTCTAGTGAGTTTGATGCATGGGCAGCTGAAGCACTTGCTAAGGGAGATGTTGAAACGCTCTCAAACTTTAAGAGCGCAGCACCTGGAATGCCATACGCCCATCCAACAGTTGAACACTTCATACCGCTTTTCATCACCTTAGGTGCTGCTCAAAAAACAGATGCACCAGTTGAAACCCTGATTGATGGCTACTTCATGGGGCTATCAAAAAGATCAATTCTTGTTGCGTAAATGAAGTAATTCGATAGCAGCGATCGCGCTGTCGTAACCCTTGTCCTCTTTGCTTCCGGCACGGCCAGAACGAGCTATTGCTTGCTCCAGATCGTTGCACATCAAGACGCCATACCCAATAGGCTTTCCATACTTGAGTGAAACATCGATGACCCCTTGAGTAACACCTTGGCAGACATACTCAAAATGGGGGGTTTGGCCTTTAAGAACTAGGCCAAGCGCGACAACGGCATCAAAACCAGCCTCAAATGCAAATTGGGCAGCAAGTGGAATTTCAAAAGAACCCGGTACGTACTGCACTTCAACTTCTTTAACCTGTGCTGCTGAAAGCGCGCGTTGTGCACCTGCAATTAAGTCATTACAAATATCTAAATGCCACGAAGAGGAGATGATCGCAACCTTGGCATTGGGAAGTGGCTTGATTCTGATTGCTGGTGCATGTCCTGCCATTTACTTGCCTCCTCTTACGTGACCAAGTTTTTCTTCCTTGGTGGCTAGATACTTTTCATTAAAGCTGTTTGGTGTAACTGTTAAGTTAACTTGAACTACCTCTACCCCTGCATCGCGTAGTGCCTGAACCTTGTTAGGGTTGTTGGTCAAAAGCGTGAGTTCTTTAAGCCCTAGCGCCTTAACAATGGCGATCGCATCAGACCAATCACGGGCATCGATCTCATGTCCTAAATGCAGATTGGCATCAATGGTGTCCATACCTGCGTCTTGTAATTGATACGCCTTAATCTTTTCGGTAAGGCCGATTCCCCGGCCCTCGTGATCGCGTAGATATATGATGTACCCATAGCCGTGGGCTTGAATCATTGAAATGGATTTTTCCAACTGCTCGCCGCAATCGCATCGTTGTGAATGAACAACATCGCCGGTAAAGCACTCGCTATGGATTCGAACCATGGGAGCAACTTCTGCTTGGCCAAATGCAATTACTGCATGTTCGCGTTGGCGAAGACCTGGGAAGGTTGCAATCGACCACAATCCTGTTTGTAGTGGTAACTGTGCCCAGTCAAACTCAAATGAAGATTCAACGGAAGATGAAATTGGGGCAACTGCTTTGAGCTCTTCCACCGAGATCATCGGGATTGAATGCTGCTCGGCAAAGGCCACAAGGGATGCACCCCGTGCCATTGATCCATCATCATTGACGATTTCAGATAACAAGCAAACAGGTTGAGCGCCAACTAAATGCGAAAGCACAACTCCGGCCTCAGTGTGACCACCCCGTACTTGTAAGCCGCCAGCATCTGCAATTAACGGAAAGATATGACCCGGACGGATGAAATCTGCGTGGGTTACTTCAGTGTCGGCTAATGCCCGCACAGTGTTTGAACGCTCCGTTGCACTAACTCCAGTTGTTAATCCACCTTTGTAATCAACACTGACAGTAAATGCGGTCTTCTTTGAATCCTGATTCTCTTCAACCATCAAAGGCAGGCGTAAGGTACGTGCACGCTCTGCGGTCATTGCTACACACAAGATTCCAGTTGTATGGCGCACCATAAAAGCAACTTTTTCAGATGTGGCCTTTTCAGCCAGCAACATCAAATCGGCCTCATTTTCACGATCAGCATCATCGGTAACGATGATCAGATCACCATTTTTGTAAGCATCTAGCACTTTTTGGAGATTACTCATTTATCCCCCTTGGCCAATAAACGCTCTACATACTTAGCCAGAACATCAACCTCTACATTGATTAAATCGCCAGCTTTCTTACCGGAAAGATTGGTGCGCTCCAGGGTTTCCGGAATTAACCACACAGTTACGACATTATTTGTATCGTTAATTTCGCCCACTGTTAATGAAACGCCATCGAGACAGATTGAGCCTTGATCCACAATGTACTTGGCTAACTTTTCCGGCACGGTGATATCAAACTGTGCCCACTTTTCTCCGGGGGTAAATCCCACAACAGTTGCAACACCATCGACATGGCCCTGCACCATGTGGCCACCCATGCGGGTACCAAGTTGGGCTGCTAATTCAAGGTTTACCGCACTGCCAACAGATAGTTGCGACAAAGAGGTCACCGCCAAGGTTTGAACCATGACATCTGCGGTAAAGGTTTCGCCGGTGATAGCGGTAGCGGTTAAACAAACGCCATTGACCGCAACGGAATCCCCCAGTGCGATCTGCGAAACTAGCTGCGGTGCTGCGATAGTTAGTACCGCTGAACTTTCACCCTTGGCGATTGCGGTAATTGTTCCTAGCTCTGCAATAAGTCCGGTAAACATCACTCACCATTCCTTATGCGATAAACCGATTTAACATCGCCCTCAAAAACCTGCGTACCTAGGTGATCCATACGCATCTGATCGGTAATGGTTGTTGGGTAATCAAAGGTAAACCAGTGCTTTCCGGTACCCAGCAAGGAAGGTGCTTGATACATAATCAACTCATCCAGCAAACAGCCATCGAGCATCGCACTGCCTAAGGTTGGGCCCGCTTCAACAAATACGTGATTAACGCCTAGTTCATTGAGTTTTTCAACTAAAACATCGAGATCCTTAGATTTAACAACAATGGTTTGTGCTGCATCATCGAAAACCTTGGCATCTGGTGGTAACTCTTGTTCACCACAAATAACACGGATTGGGTTGTGGGTGTAGCCAGCAAACTCTCCACGCGGAACTAGGTGTGGGTTATCTGCGATAACGGTGTTGGTGCCGACAAGAATTACATCTGCTTGACGGCGCAATACCTGTACATCGGCACGTGATGCTTCATTTGTAATCCATTGAGAAGTTCCATCGGCGGCTGCAACCTTTCCATCAAGGGTTGCGGCAACCTTCCAAGTAAAGAATGGGCGG
>JAGWVL010000009.1 GCA_018970885.1 Actinomycetales bacterium | reverse complement strand
AGAGAAATTCCGGTGCGAACTAAATCAAAGTGTGCCGCGGAATTTTTCAAGGTTGCCGCCGAATTTGAAAGGTGCTTGATTTCAGGGTTGATTCTGTTATCTGCTAAATCTTGGACCATTTCATTAAAACGTTTTAATTGATCCGCATTTTGTTGTTCTTCTGGCTCATCAGCTCTGGCAAAGTGAGAAAAGACTCCCACAACATGTACCTTTGAAAAATCTAATTTTAGAAAATCATTCCACTCATCAAGAAAACCACCACGACTCATTCCGGTATCTAACTCAATATGAATTCTAGGTTTGGTGGACAGAGTAGAAATTTCAGCAAAGGCGGCAATTGAAGCAACTGCGATATCAATATCATGCGCAACCGCTTGCTTGAAATCTGAACCTGGTGGAACTAACCAGGCAAGAATCGGTGCGCGGACTCCATGTGTGCGAAGTTTTATCGCCTCTTCCAATAGCGCGACACCTAGCCAATCAGCCCCAGCTCTCTCTGCCGCTAAACCAACTTCAACTAATCCATGTCCGTAAGCATCTGCCTTAACAACGGCCATTAAAGGGATGCGTGATGGACCTCTCAGCAGATTGATATTTGCAGCAATGCGGTCTAAATCAATACGCGCTTCAGCTCGATTGACCATTGGAGAAGTCTAGTGCAACTGGCTTTTAGAGGGTACATACCTATCTATCGCAATCACGGCCACTAGCAATGCGCTTCCGATAAATAGTCCACCCAAAAGATCGCTAAACCAATGGGTATGGCGAATCAATGAAACAGTACACACCGTCAAAGAAATCAAAGCTACTCCAGCACTTGCAAGACGGCCCTGATAACGATCTACCTTTGCATATCTATAAATCAAATAAGCAAGAACTCCCCAGGACAAAACCGCGTTAGATGCATGTCCACTTGGATATGACATTCCTCCGGCATGCAATAAATCAAAGCCATCTCGAGGTTTAGTGCGACCTAAAAACAATTTAAAGATTCCAACTACTAAATTCAGCGAAAGCAATGAAAGCATGGCTAAATTAAGTGGCCGCCAGGTTTTAAATTTGTATGCAATAAATGTCGCAGCAATCAACAGTACGGTAGCGGTTAATCCGCGCAGACCTAAATCATCTAATCGTCTTAGGAGAAAACCTGCCAGTCCTTCAAATTGTGGTTTTGGTTGGCTGTTTATCCGCTCGTCATATGACACTAAAGGGCCATTTGTAAGTACCTGTTGAGTAACTACTAAGAAACCAAAAAACAGAAGTAGAGACCAGCGAAGTGCTCGGTCCATCTGGCGTCGACGGGTTTGTGCAGTGGTGCGCATTATTCAACCGTTACAGATTTAGCCAGATTTCTAGGCTGATCAACATCGTTACCCCGAACAACAGCCATTTCATAAGCAAAGACCTGTAATGGAACTGTTGCGAGCACTGGCTGGAACAAGGCTGGAGCAATTGGAATACGAATAACGTACTCCGCGCCTTCAACATGTGCACCTTCTTCAGCAATAACAAGTACTCGAGCACCGCGTGCTTTAACCTCTTGGATGTTGCTCAGCATCTTTTCATCTAATGCATGTTCATGGCCTGCAGGCAAGATCGCAATCACTGGAGTACCTTGGTCAATCAATGCGATTGGACCGTGCTTGAGCTCTCCTCCAGCAAATCCTTCGGCATGAATGTATGCAAGTTCCTTAAGTTTTAAAGCACCTTCTAATGCCACTGGGTAACCAATGTTTCTACCCAAGAACAAGACTGTGTTGTTCTGTGCAAAGGTGCGAGTCAACTCACGAAGTGGTTCGACTGTCTCAAGAATCTGTTCAATCTTTCCAGGTAGTTCCAATAACTCCTTGTAGAGATCACGGACCTGTGAATCTTTCAGTGATCCATTAACTTGACCAAGGTGTAATCCAATGAGGTAAACCGCGATTATCTGTGTTAACAAAGCTTTTGTTGATGCAACTGCAATTTCAGGACCAGCGTGGGTGTACAACACCGCATCTGATTCTCGGGGAATAGTTGAGCTATTTGTATTGCAAATCGCTAACACTCTTCCACCAGCAGCTTTTGCATGACGCACAGCCATCAAAGTATCCATAGTTTCCCCTGATTGCGAAATCGCAATAATCAAAGTGTTAGGGTCAATTATTGGATCGCGATATCTAAACTCGCTAGCAATCTCTACTTCGACTGGAATCATTGCCCATTTTTCAATCGCATATTTTGCAACCATTCCTGCGTGATAAGCGGTTCCACATGCGATTACTGTGATCTTCCTTAATGAACGAATCTCATCTGCGCTCATATGAAGTTCATCCAAGAGGATTTGGTTGTTATCGCTTAAGCGGCCAATCAATGTGTCAGCTACTGCCTTGGGCTGTTCAAAGATCTCTTTCAACATGAAATGGGCAAAGCCACCTTTTTGCGCAGCGCTTGCATCCCAAGAAATCTCATACTGCTTAGGTGTAACCGCTTTACCCTCAAGATCTGTAATTACTACTGATGTTGGTGTCATCGTGACCACCTCATCTTGGCCCAGCTCAATCGCCTTTTTGGTGAAATCAATAAAGGCTGCAACATCAGATGCCATGAAGTTTTCGCCATTACCTAAACCAACAACCAATGGTGAATTACGTCGGACTCCAACAATTACATCTGGTGCATCGGCATGGATTGCGAGCAAGGTAAATGAACCGCGTAGCGCTTTAACAGCATCTCGCATTGCAGCAGTTAAATCACCGTTGTGCACTTTACGAAGATCGCTCAGTAGATGTGCCACTGATTCGGTGTCAGTTTCAGATGAAAACTTGTGCCCCTTAGTCTCTAACTGCGATCGTAGCTCGGTGTAATTTTCAATAATTCCATTATGTATAACTGCAAGTTTTCCTTCATTATCTACATGCGGATGTGCATTTCCATCGGTTGGTCCACCATGCGTTGCCCACCGAGTGTGGCCAATTCCAGAATGAACAATTGGCAATGAAGCATCTAATGAGCTCTCTAGATTGGAGAGCTTTCCGGCTTTCTTTTCAATGAATAACCTGCCTGGTGTGCCTAGAGCGATTCCGGCAGAGTCATATCCACGGTATTCGAGGCGACGTAGACCCTCAATTAATGGATGTGAAGCAGATTGTGGTCCTGTGTAACCCACAATTCCGCACATAAATTATTTCCCCAGTTCCGTTTCAACTACATTTGCCAGCTGCTGTGCAACTTCTTGCGCAAGGCTATCACTGGCCGCTTCAACCATGACTCTTACAAGCGCTTCGGTGCCAGAAGCTCGCAGTAAAACACGTCCTGAATCACCTAAGCGATCCTCGGCTGATTTTACCGCCGCTGCAATAACGGTGTTTCCGGGCAACTTATCTTTCGAAACATCCTTCACATTAATTAAGACTTGTGGGAATCTCACCATTGTCGAAGCGAGCTCTTGGAGAGTTTTTCCAGTGCGAACTACCTCTTGCATAAGTTGCAGCGCTGTTAATAGACCATCGCCGGTGTTGGCTAATTCGCGCATAATGACATGGCCTGATTGTTCACCACCCAATGTGTAATCATTTGCGATCATATTTTCAAGAACGTATCGATCCCCTACTGGAGTTGTTACAACATTGATTCCAGAATCCTTCATCGCATGCATGAATCCAAGATTGCTCATAACTGTTCCAACAACAGTGTCAGATTTTAAAACTCCGCGTGCTTTAAATCCGCGCGCCAAGATTGTAAGAATATGGTCGCCATCGACTTCATTTCCGGAAGCGTCAATAGCTAAGCAGCGATCCGCATCACCATCATGTGCGATACCAAGATCTGCACCCTCTTTAAGGACTGCGGCACGAAGTTGGTGAAGGTGAGTTGATCCACAATCATGATTGATATTCCAACCATCAGGTCGATTAAAGATTGCAATAACCTCTGCACCTGCGCGGCGGTATACCTCAGGTGCAACATATGAAGATGCACCATTGGCGCAATCGACAACTATCTTTAAACCTTTAAGCGGTGTTTCAAGAGATGAGAGTAAATGCTTTAAATACTTCTCAATGACCGCTTCATCGTTAATTATTCGGCCAACATAGCGACCAGTTGGGCGTTCCCAATCCTCACCCATACGAGCTTCGATTCGAGCCTCAATTGCATCATCTAACTTTCCACCACCACGTGCGAACAACTTGATTCCATTATCGGGCATTGGATTATGGGAAGCAGAAATCATGACACCTAGGTCGCACTTCATTTCAGCAACAAGGTGGGCAATTGCAGGTGTTGGAAGTACTCCGACGCGATACACATTGATTCCGGCGCTGGTTAAACCAGCAACAACGGCCGCCTCTAGAAACTCGCCAGATGCACGTGAATCCTGGCCAACGATTGCAGTTGGCTGATGATCCTTATTTGAAGAGCTTTCTACCAAAATGTGTGCGGCAGCGACAGAAACATCTAATGCGAGTTCTGCGGTGAGATCACGATTGGCTAAGCCACGGATTCCATCGGTGCCAAAAAGCGCCATTGGAACTCCTTTGATAAAAGTGAATTAACGCTTTGAGTATTGAGAACGCTTACGAGCCTTCTTAAGACCGTACTTCTTACGCTCAATAACACGTGCATCACGTGAAAGGAATCCAGCTTTTTTGAGTGCTGGGCGGTTTGCTTCTTCATCAATCTGGTTGAGTGAGCGAGCAACACCTAAACGTAGTGCGCCAGCTTGACCTGAAACTCCACCACCGTTGATACGTGCAAAAACATCGTACTGGTTCTCAGCACCAACTGTGCGGAATGGCTCTGACACTAGTTGTTGGTGAACTTTGTTTGGGAAATAGTTTTCAAGAGTCTTACCGTTTACAACCCAACGACCTGTTCCTGGAACAAGGCGAACACGTGCAACAGCTTCCTTACGACGACCAGTACCTGCACCTGGCGCTTTAATAGCTGGACGGTTTGTTGCTGGAGCTGGTGAAGAAGTTGAGTATGAAGTAGGAGCTTCTTCGTTGTCGATTAAATCGAAATTCTCTGACATTTACTTTTCCCTTACTTCACGATTTGTGAAACTTGATTGAATACATATGGCTTTGGTGCTTGAGCAGCATGTGGATGCTCTGGACCTGCATAAACCTTTAGCTTTGATGCTATCTGACGACCAAGTGAGTTCTTTGGGAGCATTCCCTTGATTGCCTTTTCAACTGCACGTGTTGGGTGAGTCTCTAATAGCTCGCCGTACACAGTAGAAGTTAAACCGCCTGGGAAACCTGAGTGATGATGTGACCACTTCTGTGATGACTTGTTACCTGACAACGCAACCTTTTCTGCGTTGATAACAACCACGAAGTCACCCATGTCCATGTGTGGAGCAAAGGTTGCCTTGTGCTTTCCACGGAGTAGAACAGCAGCATGTGTTGCAAGACGGCCCAAGACCACATCTTGTGCATCGATGATGTGCCAGTTACGGACCGCATCACCGGCTTTTGGACTGTATGTACGCACGCTCTTGCCTACCTTCTTTTCGGTGAATCTATGTAATGTTTTCGGACGGTGCTCTCTCAAGCACAGAGGAGTAAGGGTACCCGCGGCAGGCTCAGGGGTCAAAATCACCCTTTAATCCACGCTCGGATAGTCCACTTGGCGAAGGGTGAGTCCACAGGCTGGAAAGACCAAGCTATCTGAGATCCGAACTTTGTTGTCTAGTGTCTGTTCGATCCATTCTGGACCAAATCGTCCATCTGCCACGCAGACAACTGCACCTACCAAGTTGCGAACCATTGAATAGCAGAATGAATCAGCAACTACATCACCGATGAGAAACCCGGCAGTGTCCCTTCTCCATTCAAATCGTTGAAGATTTCGAACTGTTGTAGAGCCTTCGCGGAATTTGCAGTAGGCGGCAAAGTCATGGCTACCCAGCATTAATGCACTTGCCTGATTCAGGAGATCAACATCTAGAACGCGGTACCAGGAGGCCACATCTAAGCGATCCAGTGGCGAAATCGTTTGATTACCATCCAAAATTTTGTATGTGTAATGGCGACGTAGCGCAGAAAAACGTGCGTTGAATGGGCCATTAACAACCGCAACCTTCATGATCCGAACATCGGTATCTAACATGCGATTTAACTTGTAGCTCAAATCATCCAAAATCAATGAGTCGGGTACATCCACATGGATAACCTGACCTGTGGCATGCACGCCTGCATCTGTGCGACCAGCAACAATTGTTTCAATCTTTGATTGAGTTGCAGTTGTCAACGCCTTCTCAACCTCTTCCTGCACCGTTCTACGATCTGGTTGTTTTCCCCATCCAGAAAAGTTTGTTCCATCGTATGCAAGATCAATCCGTAAACGAAGAAACCCACTCTCAGGGTAGAGAGTGGGTTCCGTCATGATAATAATTTCTAAAAAAGAAAGTTTTACTTATCTTTCTCAGTGAGTAGCTCGATTACCGCCATTGGTGCATTGTCACCCTTGCGAGGACCAACCTTAGTGATACGTGTGTATCCACCTTCACGAGTTGCAAAACGTGGACCGATCTCAGTGAAGAGTGCGTGTACAACGCTCTTGTTCTGAATCTGCGCCATGACCTGACGACGAGCTGCTAGATCGCCCTTCTTTGCGAAGGTAACTAACTTCTCTGCCAATGGACGTAGGCGCTTTGCCTTTGCCTCTGTTGTCGTGATCTTGCCGTGCTCGAACAACTGCTCTGCGAGTGTGCGTAGAAGAAGTCGCTCATGTGATGGGCCTGAACCCAGACGAGGACCTTTACTTGGTGTTGGCATTATTGATTCTCCTAGGCCTGCTCTGCATCGACGAAATCATCGTCGACTGATGCGTTGTAGTTCTGATGTTGGGTTGGATCGAAACCAACTGGGCTGTCCTTGAGAGACATTCCCATTGAGACAAGCTTTGCCTTGACCTCATCAATTGATTTTGAACCAAAGTTACGGATATCTAGCAGGTCAGCCTCTGAACGGTTAACTAACTCGCCAACTGTGTGAATGCCTTCGCGCTTCAAGCAGTTGTATGAACGAACTGTTAGATCTAGATCTTCGATTGGAAGAGCAAGATCTGCAGCTAGTGCTGCATCCATTACAGATGGCCCCATCTCGATGCCTTCAGCATCAAGATTGAGCTCACGTGCAAGACCAAATAGCTCAACCAATGTACGGCCAGCTGATGCAACAGCATCGCGTGGCTTCATTGATGGCTTTGTTTCTACATCTACAACAAGGCGATCAAAGTCTGTGCGCTGTTCAACGCGAGTTGCTTCTACCTTGTATGTAACCTTCAAAACTGGTGAATAGATTGAGTCAACAGGAATGCGACCGATTTCTGCGCCAGCCTGCTTGTTTTGTACCGCCGTCACGTAACCGCGGCCACGCTCAACTGTAAGTTCAATCTCAAGATTGCCTTTGCCGTTAAGTGTTGCAATGTGAAGCTCAGGGTTGTGAACTTCTACGCCAGCTGGAACCGCGATATCTGCACCAGTAACTGAACCGGCACCTGACTTGCGGATGTAAACAACTGCTGGCTCATCGTTATCTGATGAAAGCACCAAGTTCTTGATGTTCAAAACGATATCGGTGAGATCTTCCTTGACCCCTTCAAGAGTGGTGAACTCGTGAAGTGCGCCTGCAACGCGAATGCTCGTAACTGCTGCACCTGGGATAGATGAAAGCAATGTACGACGCATGCTGTTGCCAAGTGTGTAACCAAAGCCCGGCTCTAGCGGTTCAATGATGAACCGTGAGCGATGCTCAGAAACTACTTCTTCGCTGAGAGTTGGACGTTGTGCAATTAGCACTGCTGCTCCTCTTCATTCGGGGAAATCCACTATTTGATTTCCGCTCTTTCCCCTGATCCTTCAATCAGGGGCCCTGCTAGGTACTGCCCGCATGTCTTGCGCTTTCGCACAAGACTTTCAAAAATTACTTGGAATAAAGTTCAACGATTAGCTGCTCTTGAACCTGTGTGTCGATGACTGCACGAGCAGGAACTGAGTGAATGATGATTCGCATCTGTGAACCAACAACCTCCATCCATGCTGGTACCGCCTTCTCGCCAAGCTCTGCGCTAGCAACGATGAATGGTGTTAGATCCAGTGACTTTGGAAGAACATCAATTATGTCCATTGCAGAGACACGGAATGAAGGAATGTTTACCTTCTTACCATTTACCAAGAAGTGACCGTGACGAACTAGCTGACGTGCCATGTCGCGGCTCTTTGCAAAGCCTGCACGGAACACAACGTTGTCGAGACGGGTCTCAAGAATGACAAGCAGGTTTTCACCAGTCTTGCCTTGCTTACGGTTAGCCTCTTCGTAGTAACCACGGAACTGCTTTTCTAGAACACCATAAATACGTGCGCACTTTTGCTTTTCGCGCATCTGCAATAGGTACTCAGATTCCTTTGAACGGCCACGGCCGTGCTGTCCTGGTGGATAAGGACGTGATTCGATCGGACACTTTGGTCCATCGCACTTTGAGCCCTTAAGGAAGAGCTTTACTTTTTCGCGACGGCAACGCTTGCAGTCTGCTCCGGTATAACGAGCCATTTATTCTCTTCCTTCCTTAAACTCGACGTGGTTTCGGTGGGCGGCAGCCATTGTGTGGAGCTGGAGTTACATCTGAGATGGCTCCAACTTCTAGGCCTGCTGCTTGCAATGAACGGATTGCTGTTTCGCGACCAGATCCTGGTCCCTTAACAAATACATCAACCTTCTTTAAGCCATGCTCCTGTGCGCGTCTAGCCGCTGCTTCTGCTGCAAGCTGCGCCGCAAATGGAGTCGACTTACGTGAGCCCTTGTAACCAACCTGGCCTGATGAAGACCACGAGATGACAGCGCCCGTTGGGTCTGTAATAGAAATAATTGTGTTGTTGAAAGTGCTCTTGATGAACGCCTTGCCAACTGCAATGTTCTTCTTCTCTTTCTTACGAAGCTTAACTTTGCCCTTAGCTGGAGCAGCAGTCTTTGATTTAGGAGCGGCCATTACTTAGTCACCTTCTTCTTACCTGCAATTGCCTTACGAGGTCCCTTGCGTGTACGCGCATTTGTATGTGTGCGCTGACCGCGAACAGGTAGTCCCTTGCGGTGACGAATACCTTGGTAGCTCTGGATTTCAACCTTGCGACGAATGTCGCCGGAAATTTCACGACGAAGGTCACCTTCGATTTTGAAGTTTGCTTCGATGTATTCGCGAAGCTTTGCTAGATCTGCTTCTTGCAGATCCTTAACGCGAATATCTGGACTAATGCCAGTTGCGGCTAGTGTTTTTTGTGAACGGGTAAGACCCATTCCAAAAATGTAAGTGAGTGCGATTTCCAGACGCTTTTCGCGTGGAAGATCGACACCGACAAGACGTGCCATGTATCTACCTATCTATATCTGGAGGTCCTCCACTGTGCTGTTCTCTGGCCTACCAGTCCAAAGGTCTTCAATAATTTCTTATTGAAGTCGCACAATGCGTTTTATTTCGCTAGTTAATTACCCTTGACGTTGCTTGTGACGTAGGTTTTCGCAAATGACCATGACGCGACCCTTGCGGCGAATGACTTTGCACTTATCGCAAATCTTCTTAACGCTCGGATTAACCTTCATGTCTATTGCTCCCCTTGTTACTTATAACGATAAATAATTCGACCCTTGGTTAGGTCGTACGGACTCATTTCAACGATCACACGATCGGCAGGAAGAATACGAATGTAGTTCTTTCGCATCTTGCCGCTAATGTGAGCGAGGACTTTATGTCCGTTAGTTAGCTCCACACGAAACATCGCGTTGGGTAAAGCTTCAGCAACGGTGCCTTCCATCTCGATGGCGCCATCTTTTTTAGCCAAGCTGTACCTACATTTCTGTTTAAGCGTGAAACAAGCGAACTCGTAGTTTAGGGCTCAGGCTCAAATAAGGGAAATCCGCCTACTGAACTACACAATTGTAATTCAGGCCACAGTTCAGTTGCGTTTTACGCTGAAAATTGAGCTACCCAACAAGACCGCCAAGCCGATAAAGACCGCCCCTGCCCCAGATGCAGCAGCCAAGGCTCCGGCCGTTGCTGGCACTAGGAATTGGCCAAATCGATTGCCCATCAATCGAGCAGATACTGCAAGTGCCCGCTCACTACTCTCAGTTTTTTGCGAGACAAGCGACATCGTTAATGGTTGTCCAACACCGAGTGAAAATCCTGCGATAAAGACAACTACTCCCAATGAAATCGCACTATGAGTAAATGCCATCGCTGCACAACACACAGTCGAAATTACGGTGCTCCACCACAGTAATTGGAATGTAGAAAAATGTTGGCTTAAGCGCCCCAAGAATAAACGAGAAAGCATTGTGGTTCCTGCGCGTATAGCCAGAATTGCACCAATTGCATATGGGGAGAAATTATTTTCCGTACCAAATAGTGGCAAGAAAACAACTAAAACATCTGCTGCAGATGAAATTGCTAGCGAGATGTAGATCGCTGCCATAATTCCAGGACGCTTTACTAAGTTAACAGCTGCCTTGAATGTACCTTCACTATTTGCTTTACCCTCAACAGTTGGTCTTTCATTACGCCACTTAATGACAGGGACTAAAGCAATAATTGTTAAAATAACTCCAAGTAAAAAGGCATTAGATGTTGACTTTGGAAGTGTTCCATTTGATCCTGCAACGATTGTTGCAATGATTGGCCCCAACATATGGCCAACCGATGCACTAAATGTATAGAAGCCAAAGTATCTGTCATAACTTGCTCGCGGCGCACGCAGCGCAACCATTGATTGTCCACCTACCATGCACGCTAAATGTGCAAGACCGGCGGCAGCAGTTGCAATACCAAGGGTAACAAGGTTGTTAGCAAAAATTAAGGCACCGGATGTCACCATCATGGCCAAAGTTCCGTAGATGATGAACTTAGCCTCGCCCAATTTACCGACCCACGAACCAAATTGCAGGGCAAGCAGAACGGGAAACAGTGCATAAAGAGCTGCGATTAATCCAATTTGTGCACTGTTTCCATCTAATTCAATTGCCCGATAAGTAATCATCGGGCGAAGAACGTAAATAGTTGCTTGGGTGAGCGTCGATGAAACCAAAAGTGGCTTGGCCCACGGAAGTAACTTATCTGTGGCCATTTACTTCTTTACTGCGAAGCTCTTCTTAAATTTCCAAACAACGGGTCCGATAATCACAAGGATTAAGACTCCATAAATGACCTTGGGGAAAGTACCCGCTACCAGAATCCCCCAGTCGCCTTGGCTAATCTGCAATGCGCGCTTGAAGTAAAGCTCTGAGAGCGGCCCAAGAATTGCGCCAATGATCAATGGAGTGATTGGTACTCCAAATCTGCGGAACAAGAATCCAATAACACCAACTACTAATGCAACCTGTAAATCAAAGGTTGAATTATTTAAAGCATATGCACCTAATAACGCGAAGGTTGTGATACCGGCATACAAATAGTGACTTGGTATCTTTAAAAGCAATACCCAGAAACGTATGAGCGGCAAATTTAGAACAAGCAAAAGAAAATTTCCAACAAAAAGTGATGCAATCAAGCCCCAGACAATTTCAGGGTTAGTTTGGAAAAGCATTGGGCCGGGTTGAATATTGAAGGATTGGAATGCCACCAAAACAACAGCAGCTGTTGCAGATGTCGGCAAACCTAATGCAAGCATTGGAACCAAAACACCTGCAGCGTTAGCATTGTTCGCAGCCTCAGGTCCCGCGACGCCTTCGATCGCTCCCTTGCCAAACTCATCCTTATTTTTTGAAAGTGCTTTTTCAACACCATATGACAAGAAGGTCGGAACTTCAGAGCCACCTGCTGGAATTACTCCCAAAGGAAAACCAATTGCAGTTCCACGAAGCCAAGGTTTCCAAGAGCGTTTGAAATCTTCTCTAGTCATCCATGCTTTACCAGTTATTTGCATAACAGAAGCTTGAACAATTGTGTGACGACTTGCTAAATAAAGTGTTTCGCCAAGTGCAAAGATCGCAACAATTACTGTGACAGTTTCGATTCCATCGATCGCATTGAGATTTCCAAAGGTAAGGCGCAGCGCTCCAGATTGAAGATCAGCCCCAATTAATCCGATGACTAAACCCATAGCAAGTGCAATGAGACCCCGGATTCGTGAGGTTCCCAACAAAGTTCCTACTGTGGCAAAAGCTAAAATAATTAACGATAGGTAACCTGCAGGTTGAATTGTGAGAGCAAATTCCGCCAAAACTGGGGCACCGAATGCTAGAAGGATGGTTGCAATTAAGCCTGCTACAAATGAACCAATGGCAGCTGTTGCAAGCGCTGCTCCAGCACGACCTGCTTTAGCCATCTTGTTACCTTCAAGTGCAGTGATTACTGAGCCACTCTCACCTGGAGTATTGAGAAGAATTGAAGTTGTCGATCCTCCATACATCGCGCCATAAAAAATCGCTGCAAACATAATCAACGCTGAGGTTGGATTTACCGTCAAGGTAATTGGTAGCAATAAACCAATAGCAAGTGCTGGTCCAATTCCAGGAAGCACTCCAACGAGTGTTCCTAGGAAAGTTCCCAGTAAGCCAAACATCAAATTTGTTGGCGTAAAGACGGTTTGAAAACCATCCATCAACATCGCAAAATTATTACCCATTATTTGAAGATCCCTTCAAAAAAGCCTGAAGGTAAATTGATATTCAAACCTTGGCTAAATGAGAAATAAACGACAAAAGCAAAAACCAAACTAATCAATAAATCTTTGAGAATCCTGCGCGATCCAAAAGCGTAAGCAACGCCCCAAAAGCAAACGGAGGCAGCTACAACATAGCCGGCGATCTCAAGCAAAATCACATGCATGCCTATAGCGGCAGCAACAACTCCCATCGTTTTGAAATTTAAGGGTGTGTACGGATCACCAGGCTCATCACCATCAGGTGTTCCATGGTTTCCGCGAAGTACATCAATAATCAAACCAAGACCTACTAGCGCAGCAAAGCCTGCCACCATGTATGGAAAGGTTTGCGGGCTAACAATTGAGTTATCTTGTGGGATATCCATCTTTGATGTATCCCAGGCAACAAAAACTCCAAGCAAGAAGAAGGAGCTGGCAAATGCCAGCTCCCCCTTTCCTTGCTTAGAGAGCTTGTTAAGAATCAAATTAGATTCCAAGACCCTTCATAACAGCGTTGATTTCTGGAATGTGCTTTTCAAGGAATGTCTTGAAAGCAGTTCCCGCTGCAAATTCGTTGTCCCAGTTGTTCTTCTTAAGCTGTGCCTGCCATGAAGGTGAAACATGCATGATGTCCATGACCTTAATGAAGTTGGTGTAATCAGCCTTTGGAAGATCTGCTGGAGCCATTACTCCGCGCCAGTTTCCGTATACAAGGTCATACCCCTGTGAAACAAAGGTCTTTCCCTTGAAACCAACAAGTGGCTTTGCAGATGAAACGCCTAGAACGCGAAGCTTGCCTGATGCAACAAATGCGCTGAACTCAGATGATCCTGAGATGCCAACCTGTGTTGAACCGCTGAGAACAGAGGTAATGACCTCTGGTCCACCAGAGAACACAACATAGTTCAACTTAGTTGGATCAATAGAAGCCTTTTGTGCAAGAAGACCGATGACCTGGTGGTCAATACCACCCTTGCTACCACCAGCAATTGCAACACTGTTTGGTTTAGCAACTAGATCATCCATCAATTGCTTCAATGTGCGGTACTTCGAGTTGGCTGGAACAACAATTGCATCGTATTCGCGAAGAACCTTAGCAATTGGAGTTGAAGCTAGAAGATTGAGTGGTGACTTGTTTGAGTAAAGTCCTCCAGTCATTGCGATACCAGTGATCAATGCAGCCTCTGGCTTGCCCTTGATCTCTTGGAATGCGCCGAGTCCAACTGAACCACCAGCACCTGGCTTGAATGTTGATGTGTAGTCACTGAGTAAACCTTCAGCCTTAAGGGTGTCGCTGACTGCGTTGACTGTGAGTGAGTATCCACCTGGGTTTGCTGGAACTGTCCAGTCAATCTTGTTAAGAGGCTTAACATCCTTGTACCACCACTTGTTCATACCCTTGTATGAACCTGTAGTTACTACAAGACATGTCAGATCTGATCCATCAACTCCACGGCCCTTTGCAACTTTGCCGATAGATGCCTGGGTGCAGTCATCTCCAACGGTTGCCTTTACTGCTGGCTTAATAGCAGCTTGTGCTGGAAGTGTTGTGCTTGCCAATACAGCAACTGCAGTTGCCGCAATAGCCAAGCGAATTAAAGAGTTTTTTCTCATCGATGAGTTCTCCGTAGTTAATGCCCCTCGAGGGTGAGGGATGGTGAAAAAGTACAGGTTTAGTAAAGGGTATGTAAGGGATTTAAGTCTCAAAAAGGTAACGAAATGATGATTTTTACAGGAGAGTCGAGATCTCAATACCAAATCGGCCTAGTGCATCTTTTCCACCATCAAAGGCGGTTAAAACAAATGGTTTGCCATCAGGCAGGATCGCGTAGGTGTGTTCAAAGTGTGCGCCTCGTGATTTGTCCGCCGATACAACGGTCCAATCATCCCCCAGAACCTTAGTGCGCGCTGAGCCGCGGGTAATCATCGGTTCGATCGCTAAAGCAAAGCCAGGGATAATCTCTGGGCTGTTACCCACTTTCCCAAAGTTAAGTACATGTGGCTCTTGATGCATCTCTGTACCAATTCCATGTCCACCGTACTCCTGCAAAATTCCATACTTTCCTTGCGAGTTTGTGTACTGCTCAATTGCATATCCAATATCGGAAACTCTTGCACCATTCTTCCCAGCTGCAATTCCGCGCCACATCGACTCTTCACATACATCCATCATCTTTTGATCCGCTGGATCGATGGTGCCGATTCCGATTGAAAATGCCGCATCTCCATGCCAACCATCAACAATGGCACCACAATCAACTGAGACAACATCACCATCATTAATTATGCGATCACCCGGGATACCGTGAACAATTTCATCATTGATTGAAACACATATTGTTGCTGGGAAACCATAATAACCCTTGAAATTTGAGGTTGCACTGTTGCGCTTGATAACCGCTTCAGCAATTGTGTCTAATGCATTTGTTGTCATGCCTGGCTTAATTGCCTCACGAATTGCTTTGTGAATCTCTGCAACAACTAATCCTGCACGTCGCATTGTCCTTAATTGATCAAGGGTTTTTACTTGAATAGCCATGAGTTAAAACTTACTGTGCTACGCGGCTTAGAGCTGAGATTGCACTAGCAGTAATGTCTTCAACATTTCCTGCTGCGCTAACAGAGATAAGTAATCCCTCGTTGCGATAGAAAGAAATAATCGGAGCGGTCTGCTCTGCATAAACCTCAAGGCGTCGTGCAATAACTTCAGCCTTGTCATCTTCGCGCTGATAAACCTCGCCACCACATGTTGGGCACTTATCCACGCCAACTGAGGGAGCGCCACAATCGCGACAGGTACGACGTGCTGAAAGTCGAGCGATGATCTCTTCATTAGCAAGTGAAAACTCTAGAACCGCGTGAAGTGGGGTCTTCTTATCAGCAAGAATTGCACGTAGCACTTCAGCCTGTGCAACGTTGCGAGGAAAACCATCAAGTAAGAAACCATTTGCAACATCATCATGAGTAAGACGATCTCTCACCATCTCATTTGTCACTGAATCTGGAACTAACTCGCCACGATCCATATAACTCTTTGCCTGGTTTCCGAGGTCAGTTCCCGCCTTCAAATTGGCGCGGAAAATATCACCAGTTGAAATATGTGGAATTGAAAAGTGCGCTGCCAGGAATTGTGCTTGTGTTCCCTTGCCTGCACCTGGTGGACCTACCAGGACCAAACGCATTACTTAAGGAATCCCTCGTATGAACGCTGTTGTAGCTGAGATTCAATCTGCTTTGCAGTATCCAAACCAACACCAACGACGATCAAGATCGCAGTTCCACCAAATGGGAAGTTTTGTGTAGCTCCAAAGAGCACGAGCGCTCCGATCGGAATGACAGCAACTAACGCAAGGTAGAGAGATCCTGGAGCTGTGATGCGTGAAAGAACATACTGTAAGTACTCGGATGTTGGCTTTCCAGCACGAATACCTGGAACGAATCCACCGTACTTCTTCATGTTATCTGCAACCTCATCTGGGTTGAAGGTAATTGCAACGTAGAAGTAAGTGAAGAAAACAATAAGAGCTGCATATGTTGCAACATAAATAATGTGATCGCCCTTAACAAAGTTACGGCTAATCCAAATCGCCCATGCAGCCTGGCTGTTTGTGAAGTTCACAATTAGTGAAGGGATGTAGAGCAATGATGAAGCAAAAATTACTGGAATAACACCAGCCTGGTTAACCTTGATTGGAATGTAAGTACTGGTTCCACCGTATGCCTGACGTCCAACCATGCGCTTGGCATACTGAACTGGAATACGACGTTGAGCCTGCTCAACAAAGACAACCGCAGCTACAACCAGCACACCTACCAACATCACGAAGATGAAAGCAAAGAGACCCTTTTGTAGCTTGATCGACCACAGCTGGCTTGGGAAACCTGCAGCGATAGATGTAAAAATCAAGATTGACATACCGTTACCAACGCCACGATCGGTGATGAGCTCACCAAGCCACATAACAACTGATGTACCAGCGGTCATTACAACGATCATTGTGACGATGCGCTGCCATGAAGTGTCAGGGATGATTGCAAGAGAACATCCTGATATCAAACGTCCTGGTGTACGAGCAACTGCAACCAAACCTGTTGACTGCAAGATTGCCAAACCAATTGTTAAGTAACGTGTGTATTGAGTTAACTTTGCATTGCCTGATTGTCCTTCAGCCTTGAGGGCTTCGAAGCGAGGAATTACAACAGTTAACAACTGAATAATGATCGAGGCGGTGATGTAAGGCATGATTCCCAAAGCAAAGACAGAGAGCTGAATAAGCGCTCCACCACTGAAAAGGTTAATCAGGCCAAACAATCCACCAGTTTCTGCCGTCTTCAAACACTCTTTTACATTTGTGTAGGAAACGCCAGGTGTTGGAACAACTGAACCAAAACGGAACAAGGCCATGATTGAGAGAGTGAAGAAGATCTTCTTTCGTAGATCTGGTGTCTTAAAAGCCATACCGAATGCTGAAAGCATTGATCTTCTCCTCTGTCTCTTCTATCTAAAGATGTTCGCTTATTAGAGAACGTTTGTCTTGCCGCCGGCTGCAGTGATCTTGTCTACAGCAGATGATGAGAAAGCGTGTGCAGTAACACTCACCTTGACATCGATTTCGCCGTTTCCAAGCACCTTCACAGGCAAGCTATCGCGGACTGCACCCTTAGCAATCAGATCTGCAACAGTTACATCGCCACCCTTAGGAAATAGCGCATTAATTGTTGAGACATTCACAGCCTGGTACTCAATACGTGCTGGGTTCTTAAATCCGCGAAGCTTTGGCAAACGCATTACGAGAGGTAGTTGACCACCTTCGAAACCTGCACGAACTGTGTTACGAGCACGTGTTCCCTTACCACCGCGACCTGCGGTCTTACCCTTCGATGCCTCACCGCGACCCTTACGAGTCTTAGCTTTCTTAGCACCTGGAGCTGGACGAAGATGATGAAGTTTTAGTGTCATCTTTATTCGACCTCCTCAACCTTAATCAGGTGGCGAACGGCGTAAACCATGCCACGAATTTCTGGACGATCTTCTTTAACAACAACATCGTTAATGCGCTTAAGACCCAATGAACGAAGTGTGTCGCGCTGTTCAGGCTTGTTTCCAACCTTTGAGCGAATCTGAGTTACTTTCAAACGTGGCATTAGGCACCTACCGTGATCTGTGAAGCGCGGATAATTGCTGCAGGTGCAACATCTTCCAATGGACGACCGCGTCGCGCAGCAATTTGTGCTGGGCTCTCAAGCATCTTCAATGCAGCAACGGTTGCGTGAACCATGTTGATTGCATTGTTAGATCCGAGTGACTTAGTCAATACATCTGTGATACCTGCACACTCAAGAACTGCACGCACTGGACCGCCGGCAATAACTCCGGTACCTGGGCTAGCTGGACGTAGAAGAACTACACCCGCTGCAGTTTCACCTTGTACTGGATGAGGAACTGTTCCTTGAACACGTGGAACTGTGAAGAATGACTTCTTCGCTTCTTCCACTGCCTTAGCAATCGCTGCTGGAACTTCCTTAGACTTTCCGTAACCAATACCGACCTGACCGTTACCGTCTCCGACAACTACAAGTGCGGTGAATGAGAAACGACGTCCACCCTTTACAACTTTAGATACGCGGTTGATAAATACAACGCGCTCCATGAATGGATTCTTTTCTTTTTCGCGATCATCACGACGTTCGCGACGCTCTGGGCGTCCCTTACCTCGCTCATTACCCGCTGTTGCTGGCGCAGTAGTTGGATTAGTAGACATTAGAACTCCAATCCGTTCTCTCGTGCACTGTCAGCTACAGCTGCAATACGACCGTGATACTTATTTCCTGCACGATCAAAGACGACTGATGAAACTCCAGCAGCCTTAGCGCGTGATGCAATTAATGCACCAACAGCCTTTGACTTTGCAGTCTTGTCGCCCTTATCGGCACGAATATCAGTTTCCATTGTGGATGCATAGGCAAGTGTCTTGCCCTGTGTGTCATCAATAACCTGTACAAACAAGTGACGTGATGAGCGAGAAACGACTAAACGTGGACGAGATGCTGTTCCAGAAACCTTCTTGCGAACGCGGAAAGCACGACGGGCACGGGCCTTTGTTGCCGAACCTTTGCGGACCTTTACACCAATAGCCATTACTTCTTACCTGTCTTTCCTTGCTTACGGCGAACAACTTCACCTGAGAGACGCAAGCCCTTGCCCTTGTAAGGATCAGCCTTGCGAAGCTTCTTTACCTTTGCAGCAACTTCGCCAACCAACTGCTTATCAATTCCAGAGATATGGAACTTTGTTGGTGACTCAACCTTGAAAGTGATTCCTTCAGGTGCTGGGAATTGGATGTTGTGACTGTAACCAAGTTGGAACTCGAGGTCCTTACCCTTTTCAGCCACACGGTAACCAACACCGACGATTTCAATAGTTAATGTGTAACCCTTAGTTACGCCCTCGACCATGTTCGCAACAAGTGTGCGAGATAGACCGTGAAGTGAACGTGTTGCGCGCTCCTCGTTTGGACGAGCAACGGTGATAACACCAGCTTCTTGGGAAACTTGAATTGGCTCAGCAACGTTAAGTGAAAGAGTTCCCTTAGGACCCTTCACTGCAACATTCTGCCCAGCGATTGTTACTTCTACGCCGCTTGGTACGGCGATAGGCATGCGACCAATACGTGACATTAGTTGATCACCATACGTAGGCGAGAACTTCTCCGCCTACGCCCTGCTTATTGGCTTGCTTATCAGTAAGCAATCCAGATGAAGTTGAAATAATTGCAACGCCTAGTCCACCAAGTACCTTAGGTAGTGATGTTGACTTTGCATACACGCGAAGTCCTGGCTTGCTTACACGACGCAAACCAGCGATCGAACGCTCACGGTTTGCACCAAACTTAAGGTCAAGAACAAGGTTCTTACCTACTCCATTATCTGCATCTTCAACACGGTATCCCGCAATGTATCCCTCTTGTTGAAGGATCGCGGCGATACGTACCTTGACCGATGATGACGGCATAGAAACCGAATCATGGTAGGCAGAGTTCGCGTTGCGCAGACGTGTCAACATGTCTGCGATCGGATCTGTCATTGTCATACGTGGCCTCGTGGCCTTTCTCGAACTGGTTTCTTTTCTCTAGACCTTGTTCGTTGTAGTTATTTGGATAGGTTTAAATTTCGTTCTTCTCTACCAAGATGCCTTGGTAATACCAGGTAGCTCACCACGGTGAGCCATTTCGCGGAAACAAACACGGCAGATACCAAACTTCTGATAAACAGAGTGTGGACGTCCGCAACGTTGGCAACGTGTATAGCCACGAACCTTGAACTTAGGTTTGCGACCTGCCTTTACCTTGAGCGATGTCTTTGCCATGGCTTATGCCTCCTTGAATGGAAAGCCGAGCGCCTTAAGTAGTGCGCGACCTTCAGCATCATTCTTTGCTGTTGTTACGAAAGTAATATCCATACCGCGTGGACGATCTACCTTGTCCTGTTCGATTTCTGGGAATACAACCTGCTCGGTTAAACCGAAGGTGTAATTTCCACGGCCATCAAACTGCTTTGGTGATAAACCACGGAAGTCACGGATACGTGGCAATGCGATTGAAAGCAAACGATCTGCAAACTCCCACATACGATCTCCGCGCAAGGTTACGTGCGCACCAATTGGCTGACCTTCACGAAGCTTGAATTGAGCAATTGACTTGCGAGCCTTAGTAACTTGTGGCTTTTGTCCTGTGATTGTTACTAAATCGCGGATTGCTCCCTCGATCAGCTTTGAATCACGTGCTGCATCACCAACACCCATGTTCACAATCACCTTTGTAAGTGTTGGAACCATCATTGGATTCTTAAATCCAAACTCGCTCTTGAGTGCAGGAGCGATATCGCTCTTGTACTTGGCTTTTAGACGTACATCTACCTTGGTTGACATTAGATGTCCTTTCCGGTGCGACGTGAGATACGAACATTCTTGCCTTCATCATCTTTGCGAACACCAAGGCGAGTTGCCTTGCCATCCCCATCAACAACCATGACATTTGAAATATGTAGTGATGCTTCAACAGTGATGATTCCGCCGACCTTCACGCCGCGATCACCAGTTGTCTCCTTTGTGTGACGCTTCTGGCGGTTAACACCTTCAACGGTTACACGGTTGCCATCAACTGATAGAACCTTTCCTGTTGTTCCGCGATCTTTACCTGCGATAACAAGAACGGTGTCATCCTTCTTAATCTTTGCCATAATTAGAGCACCTCCGGAGCTAACGAGATGATCTTCATAAAGCGCTTGTCACGTAGTTCACGTGCAACTGGTCCGAAGATACGGGTTCCACGTGGCTCGCCATCAGCCTTCAAGATCACTGCAGCATTTTCATCAAACTTAATGTAGGAGCCATCTGGACGACGACGTTCCTTAACTGTACGAACGATGACAGCCTTTACGACCTCACCCTTCTTAACCTGTCCGCCAGGAATTGCATCCTTAACAGAGCAAACGATGATGTCTCCGATACCGGCATAGCGGCGCTTGGATCCACCGAGCACACGAATACAGAGAAGCTCTTTAGCTCCTGTGTTATCCGCGACGCGTAGGCGCGATTCTTGTTGAATCATTAGTTATCCACCGAACCCTTACTTTGCCTTCTCGAGAATCTCAACCAAACGCCAGCGCTTTGTTGCTGACAATGGACGAGTTTCCATGATGAGTACACGATCGCCCATGCCAGCAGCGTTCTGCTCATCATGTGCTTTTAACTTGCTTGAGCGAGACATAACCTTTGAGTACATACCGTGCTTAACACGATTTGAAACTTCAACGGTGATGGTCTTATCCATCTTGTCGCTTATAACAATTCCTTCACGGACCTTACGGTCGCTGCGATCTGCATTATTAGTAGTCATTACGCAGCTCCTCCGATTCCTAGTTCGCGTTCGCGAATAATTGTGTAGACACGTGCGATCTCTTTGCGCACTGCACTTAGACGACCGTGGCTCTCAAGCTGACCTGTTGCTGCCTGGAAACGTAGGTTGAAAAGTTCTTCCTTCAACTCACGAACCTTGCTAGTCAAATCTTCAGCTGACAACTGGCGTAGCTCTTCATTAGTTGTAATAGCCACTTATGCCTCCTCACGCTTTACTACACGACACTTCATTGGAAGCTTGTGCATCGCAAGACGCATCGCTTCCGTTGCGATTGCTTCTGATACGCCAGAGATTTCGAACATAACGCGACCTGGCTTAACGTTTGCAATCCACCACTCTGGTGAACCCTTACCGGAACCCATACGAGTTTCAGCAGGCTTCTTGGTTAGTGGACGATCTGGATAAATATTGATCCAAACCTTTCCACCACGCTTGATGTAACGAGTCATAGCGATACGAGCCGCTTCAATCTGACGGTTAGTTACATAAGCAGGAGCGAGAGCCTGAATACCGAAGTCACCAAATGCAACTGTTGATCCGCCCTTTGCTGCGCCCTTACGGGATGGGTGGTGTTGCTTACGGTGCTTAACACGACGTGGAATCAACATTAGTTAGTTGCTCCTTCCGCTGTTGCAGCCGCAGCTGAGGTAGGTGTTCCCTGAGAAACAGTTACCTCTGCCTTTGGTGCACGAGGTGTACGAGCTCCGCGGCGCTCTGGCTTTGGAGCACGTGCTTCGGCAAGTGCCTTTTCAGCACGCTCTGTACGTGAGCCAATAACTTCGCCCTTGTAGATCCAGACCTTTACTCCCAAGCGACCAAATGTTGTATGTGCCTCGTAAAAGCCATAATCAATATCGGCGCGAAGTGTATGTAGAGGTACACGACCTTCACGGTAGAACTCAGAACGTGACATTTCTGCACCACCAAGACGGCCACCGCACTGAACACGAATGCCTTGTGCACCAGACTTCATTGCTGTTTGCATTGACTTCTTCATTGCGCGACGGAATGAAACACGTGCAGCAAGCTGCTCGGCGATTCCCTGTGCAACAAGTTGTGCATCGATCTCTGGGTTCTTAACCTCAAGAATGTTGAGCTGTACCTGCTTGCCAGTTAGCTTCTCTAGACGCTGACGAAGGATGTCTGCTTCTTGACCACGACGGCCAATAACAATTCCTGGACGTGCAGTGTGTAGATCGATACGGACGCGATCACGTGTGCGCTCGATTTCAATTCGAGATACGCCAGCGCGCTCCATACCCTTCTGCATCAAGCGACGGATTTCGACATCTTCCTTGACGTAATCCTTATATAGCTTGTCTGCGTACCAACGTGACTTGAATTCAGTTGTAATGCCGAGACGGAAGCCGTGTGGGTTTACTTTTTGACCCATTACTTGGTCGCTCCCTTCTGTGTAGTCTTCTTCGAGTTAAGAGTTTTCGATGAAGATTTTGAATCGCTAACTGCAACTGAGATGTGTGATGAACGCTTCAAAATACGGAAACCTCGACCCTGTGCACGTGGACGGAAACGCTTCATGGTGCGGCCCTCATCAACTAATGCTTCTACAACCCAGAGCTCTGAAGCATCACGGATTGCAGGGTTCTTAGCCTTCGCATTTGCAACTGCAGAGTTAAGAAGTGCGTACACATCTTGTCCTGCAGCCTGTGGTGCGAACTTCAAAATGTTGAGTGCTTCATCAGCACGTTGTCCACGAATTAGGTCGACGATACGACGTGCCTTCTGTGGTGTATGGCGAATGTCGCGCAGAACTGCGCGTGCAACTAATGCGTTCTCTTGTGTGTTAGCCACGAGCTGCCTTTCGATCGTCGCCCTTAACGTGACCACGGAAGGTACGTGTTGGAGCGAATTCGCCTAACTTATGTCCGATCATTGCGTCAGTTACGAAAACCGGAATGTGCTTACGGCCATCGTGAACTGCAATGGTGTGTCCGATCATTGAAGGAACGATCATCGAGCGACGTGACCAGGTCTTGATCACATTTTTTGTGTTGGCATCGTTTTGTGCATCCACCTTCTTGAGTAGATGTCCATCAACGAATGGACCCTTCTTGAGACTTCTTGGCATAAGGGCTCCTACCTACCGCTTCTTATTCGACTTACGACGACGGACGATCATTGAATCTGATGCTTTCTTCTTACGAGTGCGGCCTTCAGGCTTACCCCATGGAGTCACTGGGTGACGACCACCTGAGGTCTTACCTTCACCACCACCGTGTGGGTGATCTACTGGGTTCATAACAACACCACGAGTAGTTGGACGAACACCTAACCAGCGCTTGCGTCCAGCTTTTCCGTAGTTAATGTTTGCTTGCTCTGCGTTTCCAACTTCTCCAACAGTTGCGCGGCAACGAACATCAACGTTACGAATTTCGCCAGATGGCATACGTAGTTGTGCGTATGGACCATCCTTTGCAACCAGCTGTACAGATGCACCAGCTGAACGAGCGATCTTCGCTCCTCCACCTGGACGTAGTTCAATTGCGTGAACTGTTGTACCTACTGGAATGTTGCGAAGTGGAAGATTATTTCCTGGCTTGATATCTGCCTTTGGACCATTCTCAACTGTTGCACCTTGAACGAGTTTGTCCGGTGCGATGATGTAACGCTTTTCTCCATCTGCGTAGTGCAAAAGAGCGATGCGCGCTGTGCGGTTTGGGTCGTACTCAATGTGCGCGACCTTTGCTGGAACGCCATCCTTGTCGTTACGAACAAAATCGATAAGACGGTATGCACGCTTGTGACCGCCACCTTGGTGACGAATAGTTACGCGACCTTGGTTGTTACGTCCACCCTTTGAGTGAATTGGACGAACAAGAGACTTTTCAGGAGTTGAGCGAGTGATTTCAGCGAAATCAGGAACGCTTGCGCCGCGCTGACCAGGGGTCGTTGGCTTTAATTTACGAAGTGCCATGATGATCCTTTTCTTTTCAAGGTCCAGTCCCCGTTAGGAAACCGGTCCTCCGAAAATGTCGATGCGGTCGCCAGCAGCAACTTGAACAATTGCGCGCTTGGTGTCTTTACGCTTTCCATCACCAAAACGAGTCTTCTTGTTCTTGCCCTGACGGTTCATTGTGTTAACGCTTACTACCTTCACGCCGAATACCTTTTCAACAGCGATCTTGATCTCTGTCTTATTAGCATCTGGTGCAACGATGAATGTGTACTTGTTCTCATCGAGCAACCCGTAGCTCTTTTCAGAAACTACTGGTGCAACTAGAACGTCGCGGTAATCTTTCATGCGTTGACCTCACTCTCGCGTGCAACTGATGTCGCACCCTTGCCCTTTGAAGGAGCCTTCAGGAAATCTTTGATCGCAGCTTCTGAGAACACAACGTCATCGCTCTTGAGGATGTCGTATGCATTCAACTGATCTGGTACAAGAAGGTGTAGGTCATCAGCGTTACGAAGTGAACGCCACGCTAGATCCTCAGTACGTGAAACAACTACAAGTAGATTCTTGCGATCGCTGAACTGACGAACTGCGGCAATAGCTGACTTTGTTGAAGCCGCTGTTGCGATTGAATCAAGCACGTGAATACGATCGTGACGTTGGCGGTCTGAAAGAACTCCGCGCAAAGCAGCTGCAATCATCTTCTTTGGTGTGCGTTGGAAGTATTTACGTGGGCGAACAGCGTGTGCTGCACCACCACCACGTTGTAGCGGAGCGCGAACTGAACCTTGACGTGCACGGCCTGTTCCCTTCTGCTTGAAAGGCTTCTTTCCTGAACCAGAAGTTTCACCACGGTTCTTTGCCTTTTGTGTTCCCTGGCGAGCAGCTGCAAGTTGTGCAGTTACTACCTGGTGAATCAAAGGAATGTTTGTCTGCGCATCAAAGATCTCTGAAGGAAGATCTACTGATCCAACCTTCTTGCCTTCTGCGTTCTTTACTTCAACAGTAAGCGCCATGATTAGTTGCCCGCCTTTCCTGCTGTTTCATAGATCGCGTGCTTAGCTGCAGAGCGGATGAAAACCAATTGTCCGTCTGGGCCAGGAACTGATCCTTTGATAAGAAGTAGATTGCGGTCCGCATCAACAGAGTGCACAACAAGGTTTTGAGTTGTAACGCGAACGCCACCCATAACACCTGACATACGCATACCCTTGAAAACGCGACCTGGTGTTGAACATGCACCGATCGAACCTGGCATACGGTGCTTACGATCGACACCGTGAGATGAACCAAGACCACCGAAACCATGGCGCTTCATAACACCAGCAGTTCCCTTACCTGTGCTCGTTCCTGTTGCATCAACTAATTCGCCTGCTGCAAAAACTGTTGCACCAAGCTCTTGTCCAACTGTGTAGCTAGTTGTGTCGAGGGTGCGAAGTTCTGCTACCGAACGTCGTGGTGTAACACCAGCCTTAGCAAAATGTCCTGCAAGTGGCTTTGTAACCTTCTTTGGGTCGATTGCACCGTATGCGATCTGAACAGCTGAGTAACCATCTTTCTCAGGTGTACGGATCTGCGTAACTACACATGGACCTGCTTCAATAACAGTTACTGGAACCATCTTGTTGTTAGCATCAAAAACCTGGGTCATACCCAACTTCTTCCCGAGAACGCCCTTGATGGACGAGCCCGCTGCTTGAGTTGTATAAGTCATTGTTGTCGTCCTTTCCTTAGAGCTTGATCTCGATGTCGACGCCTGCTGGCAAGTCAAGACGCATCAATGAATCAACAGTCTTAGGTGTTGGGTCGATGATGTCGATTAGGCGCTTATGTGTGCGCATCTCGAAGTGCTCGCGGCTGTCCTTATATTTGTGAGGAGAGCGAATAACACAGTAAGTGTTCTTCTCTGTTGGTAGCGGCACTGGACCCGCGACCGTTGCACCAGTGCGCTCAACAGTTTCAACGATTTTCTTCGCTGAACTATCAATCACCTCATGGTCGTAGGCCTTGAGTCGAATGCGGATCTTTTGTCCCGCCATGTCGTTCTCCTTCTATCTGTTCTTTCGAACCTTTGTTAAAACTTCATCAATTATTAATTTTTCAATCTTTGTTTTTGCCCGGCGGTTTTTACTCCGCCGGGCTTAAACAATTACTTCTTGATCTTTGTAACGCGACCTGCACCTACTGTGCGGCCACCTTCACGGATTGCGAAGCGAAGTCCTTCTTCCATAGCGATTGGCTGAATCAGTGTTACTGACATTTCAGTGTTATCGCCAGGCATAACCATTTCTGTTCCTGCTGGAAGTGTTACAACACCTGTCACGTCAGTTGTACGGAAGTAGAACTGTGGACGGTAGTTGTTGAAGAATGGTGTGTGACGTCCGCCTTCATCCTTTGAAAGAATGTATGCAGATGCATCAAACTCTGTGTGAGGTGTGATTGAACCAGGCTTGCAAACAACCTGACCACGCTCAACATCTTCACGCTTTAGACCGCGAAGTAGAAGACCTACGTTCTCGCCAGCTTGACCTTCATCAAGAAGCTTACGGAACATTTCAACACCTGTAACAGTTGTCTTCTGTGCCTCTGTGCGGATACCAACGATTTCAACTTCTTCGTTGACCTTAACAACACCGCGCTCAATACGACCTGTGATAACTGTTCCACGACCTGTGATTGTGAAAACATCTTCTACTGGCATGAGGAATGGCTTGTCGATTTCGCGAGCTGGCTGAGGAATAAATGAATCCACTGCATCCATTAGCTCGATCAACTTGTCAGCCCACTTCTGGTCGCCTTCAAGTGCCTTAAGAGCTGAGATGCGAACGATTGGTGTGTCATCTCCTGGGAACTCGTACTTAGATAGAAGTTCACGAACTTCCATTTCAACGAGTTCAAGAATTTCTTCATCATCAACCATGTCTGACTTGTTAAGAGCCACAACGATCGATGGAACGCCAACCTGACGAGCAAGTAGTACGTGCTCCTTTGTCTGTGGCATTGGACCATCAGTTGCTGCTACGACGAGGATTGCTCCATCCATCTGTGCAGCTCCAGTGATCATGTTCTTGATGTAGTCAGCGTGACCTGGGCAGTCAACGTGTGCGTAGTGACGCTTCTCTGTCTGGTACTCAATGTGAGCGATAGAGATTGTGATACCGCGTTGACGCTCTTCAGGTGCCTTATCGATCTGATCGAAAGGTGTGAATGGGTTTACATCAGGGTACTTGTCGTGCAAAACCTTTGAGATAGCTGCAGTAAGTGTTGTCTTTCCATGGTCAATGTGACCGATGGTTCCAATGTTTACGTGCGGCTTTGTGCGCTCGAACTTGGCCTTTGCCATTTTGGTTCCTCTTTCGTTTACTAGTGCTTAGTTATTAGGGGTTGTGCTTTTTTTCGTTTTTAGGGATTTATTCGCCGCGAACCTTCGCAATGATTTCCTTCGCTACGTTGCCTGGTACTTCTGCATACGAATCGAATTCCATTGAGTAGCTTGCGCGACCTTGAGTTCTGGAGCGGAGATCGCCGACATAGCCGAACATCTCTGACAACGGAACTAGCGCCCTAACAACGCGGGCACCTGACCGCTCGTCCATGGCCTGGATTTGACCACGACGACTGTTGAGATCGCCGATGACATCACCCATGAAGTCTTCAGGGGTAACAACTTCGACCTTCATTACTGGTTCGAGAATTGCAGGATCAGCAAGCTTTGCTGCTTCCTTAAACGCTGCGATACCAGCCACCTTGAATGCGAGCTCCGATGAGTCAACATCGTGATACGCGCCGTCAAGAAGAGTTACTCGTACATCTGTTAATGGGTAACCAGCAAGAGGACCTGATGTCATTGCTTCTTGGCAACCCTGATCAACTGAAGGGATGTACTCCTTTGGAACACGACCACCGGTGATCTTGTTAACGAACTCATATCCGTTTTCAACTTGACCAGTTGGTAGTGGCTCGATTGCGATCTGAATCTTTGCGAACTGACCGGATCCACCAGTCTGCTTCTTATGTGTGTAATCGTGACGTGCAACTGGCTTGCGAAGTGTTTCGCGGTAAGCAACCTGAGGCTTACCAACATTTGCCTCAACCTTGAACTCGCGACGCATACGGTCAACGAGGATTTCGAGGTGAAGTTCACCCATACCAGCGATGATTGTCTGGCCAGTCTCTTCATCAGTTTTTACGTGGAAAGTTGGATCTTCTTCAGAAAGACGCTGAATCGCAACGCCAAGCTTCTCTTGGTCTCCCTTTGTCTTTGGTTCAATCGCAACAGAGATAACTGGTGCTGGGAAGTCCATTGATTCAAGGATTACCGGCTTAGCTGGATCACAGAGAGTTTCACCTGTTGTTGTGTCTTTAAGACCCATAACAGCAACAATCATTCCGGCACCAACATTGTCACGCTCTTCGCGCTTGTTAGCGTGCATCTGATAAATCTTTCCGATGCGCTCCTTGCGGTCCTTTGCTGAGTTCAAAATTGTTGAACCAGTCTCTAAAACACCTGAGTACACGCGGATAAATGTGAGCTTTCCAAGGTGTGGATCTGTCATGATCTTGAAAGCAAGCGCTGAGAAAGGTTCTTCGTTCTTAGGTAAACGCTTGATCTCCTTCTCTGCATCGTTCATGTCGTGGCCAACGATTGCATCAACATCGAGTGGGCTTGGAAGGTAACGAACAACAGCATCAAGCATTGGCTGCACACCCTTGTTCTTAAATGCTGAACCAGTAAGAACTGGTGAAAGCTTTGCCGCAAGGGTTGCGCGACGAATTCCTGCAATGATCTCAGCCTCAGTTGGCTCTTCTCCACCAAGGTACTTCTCCATGATCTCATCATCATTTTCTGCAAGAGTTTCAATGAGATCGTGACGAGCTTGCTTTGCCTTTTCAAGCATGTCTGCAGGAATCTCTTCGATTGCGTAATCTTCACCCTTTTGTGTTTCTCCACGCCAGGTAAGTGCCTTCATTGCGATCAGATCGACAACTCCAAGGAAGTCAGACTCTGCACCAATTGGAAGTTGCAGAACTAAAGCAACTGCGTTTAGGCGATCCTTGATCATGCTTACGCACTTATCAAAAGATGCACCTGTACGGTCTAGCTTGTTCACAAAACAAATACGAGGAACTGAGTAACGATCTGCTTGACGCCATACAGTCTCAGACTGTGGCTCAACACCAGCAACACCGTCGAACACGGCAACTGCACCATCAAGAACACGGAGTGAACGCTCTACCTCAACTGTGAAGTCAACGTGACCTGGTGTATCGATAATGTTGATGAGGTGCTTGTTCCACATACATGTAGTTGCAGCTGAAGTGATCGTGATGCCACGCTCTTGCTCCTGCTCCATCCAGTCCATGGTTGCAGCACCTTCATGTACCTCACCGATCTTGTAGTTAATTCCGGTATAGAAAAGGATGCGCTCAGTAGTCGTGGTTTTTCCCGCGTCGATGTGAGCCATGATTCCGATGTTACGAACCGTGGCTAGATCGATCTTCTCAACTACTGACACTTATATTCCTCTTCTCGTCTTGTCTAAAACTCTGTTAATTACCAGCGGTAGTGAGCAAACGCCTTGTTTGCTTCCGCCATTTTGTGGGTATCCTCGCGACGCTTTACAGCTGCGCCAAGACCATTGCTTGCATCAATAAGTTCATTTGTTAGACGCTCTGCCATTGACTTTTCGCGGCGTGAACGTGAGTAATCAATTAACCAACGTAGAGCTAAAGTTGTTGAACGGCTTGCTTTAACTTCAACAGGTACCTGGTAAGTAGCTCCACCAACACGGCGTGAACGAACCTCAACAGCTGGCTTGATGTTGTCTAGTGCGCGCTTCAATGTAATAAGCGGATCAACCTGAGTCTTCTCACGGGTACCCTCTAGTGCGTTGTAAACAATCGCTTCTGCAGTCGAACGCTTACCGTGTAGAAGAACGCGGTTAATTAGCGCAGTAACAATTGGCGAGTTGTAAACAGGATCTGCAACAACTGGTGACTTAACAACAGGACCTTTACGTGGCATTAGCTAGCCTTCTTCTCTCTCTTAGTACCGTAACGAGAACGTGACTGCTTACGGTTCTTAACACCTTGTGTATCTAGTGATCCGCGAATGATCTTGTAACGAACACCAGGCAAATCTTTTACACGACCACCACGTACAAGAACAATGGAGTGCTCTTGCAAGTTGTGACCTTCACCTGGAATGTATGCAGTGACTTCCATGCCACTAGTAAGACGAACACGTGCAACCTTGCGAAGAGCAGAGTTTGGTTTCTTAGGGGTTGTTGTGTAAACGCGTGTACAAACTCCGCGTCGTTGTGGTGAACCCTTAAGCGCAGGTGTGCTTGTCTTCGAGGTCTTTTCAGCACGACCACGACGAACTAGCTGTTGAATTGTTGGCACTTCATCTCCATTCGTAACTTCGTTACTGATCTTTATTCACGCTTAATTACCGACCCACGCGGTCGGGTGTGTTGCACCCAATTCGCATGATCGCTGTTGAAAGTTTTTCAACTTGGAAACAGCACAGGCAAAGAAGCCCTAAAAAAGAGCAGACGCGAAGGGTAACCCAGCGGACTCACGCGAGGCAAATCCGTCCTTTTACTCCTCGGAGGCCAAAAATCAGGCCAATATCCCCAAAATTCGCTCTTCGGCGTGTCGAGATCCTTCAAGGGTATAGATCCATCTCTGGAAGGCACCGGAGGAAAAGGTGATGACTACCCCCGGTTTTTTACGCTTAATTACGCAGAAATCCTTGGTTTTGACCCTCCGCATGACCCCGATCATGACAACATAGGGAATCCCGGTGCCGGGAGCTCTGACCCCACGTAAAACCTCGGTGCTCCAGAGGTTTTCCATGAATTCAATGGACTCAACCTGATCCAGGCGGGCATGTGGAGCTGGCCATAAAGCACCGATCTGTTCCCAGCGACTCAAGGTCAGCCGCAGGTGATCTCCATCTATTACCAAATTAGCCATGAATAAAGCCTACTCCTGTAGACATGTGTGGTGGGATGAGTTTATGAGCACACCACATATCTCGGCTAAAAAGGGCGACATTGCCGATCGCATCCTTCTACCTGGCGACCCATTGCGGGCTCAGTGGATAGCAGAAAACTACTTGGAAGGTGTCACGCAATTTAATGCGGTGCGCAACATGTTTGGTTTTACTGGAACATATAAAGGTCAACGTGTTTCTGTCATGGGAACAGGAATGGGACTTCCATCTATTTCAATTTACGCCACTGAACTTTTCAATGAATATGATGTTCAGGTCGCAATTCGTATTGGAACATGTGGTGGTTTGCTAGAAAAGACAAAGATTGGTGATGTCATCCTTGCTATGACAGCTTCGACCGACTCAAATATCAATCGTCGTTTTACGAATAACTTAGATTTTGCCCCTCATGCAGATTTCCAACTGCTGCTTGCTGCTTATGAAGCATCTAAGGGAAATCCAAATGTTCACATCGGTGGAATTGCATCAATGGATTATTTCTATGATGAAACAGATTCAGCGCAGAAGTTAATCCAACATGGCGTACTAGGTGTTGAAATGGAAGCAAACGCTTTGTACTCAATTGCAGCACGCAAGCAACGTCGTGCACTTGCTGTACTGACTGTTTCTGATCACATTATTACCCACGAATCAATGCCATCACAGCAACGTGAGAAGTCACTTAATGCGATGGTTGAAATTGCACTTACTGCAGCCCTGAACGGATAAACATGAGTACATCAGAAGTGTTGTTGCTTGGCATCGTTACCTTTATTTTGATTGATTTTGCCGCTGGTCGAGTGATCGATTACTTGAATGAAAGCAGTAAAAACAAGCCTTTATCCCCCGTTGCCGCTGAAATCTACAACGCAGATGAGTACGCAAAATCCCTTGAATACGGCACCGCCAAGTACAAAGTTGAGCTATTTACCTCTGTAATCAGCACAGTTGTAATGCTTTCGGCGATTATTTTGGGCTGGTTTGCCTGGCTTGATCAGATAATTCGAGACCGCTTTACCAACAACTTGCTTATTACAGTCATCTTCTTTGGCGTACTCATCGTTGGAGGAATGCTTGTAAATCTTCCGATTTCTTACTACTCCACATTTGTCATTGAAGAAAAGTTTGGTTTTAACAAGACAACTAAAAAATTGTTCGTGATGGATTCAATTAAGCAATTGCTTCTCAGTGTTGCCCTTGGCTTACCCATTATTTTCCTGATCGCATGGATCTATCAAAACCTCGAATCCTCCTTCTGGTTGGTTGGATGGCTAGCGGTTTCTGCAATTTCTCTCTTTATGTTCATCTTTGGCACTCGTATCTTCTTGCCAATGTTCAACAAGTTAAAGCCACTTCCTGAAGGTGAACTTCGTTCAGAGGTTGAGGCGTATTGCCAGTCTCAAGGCTTTCCACTTTCTAAGTTATGGGAAATGGATGCATCAAAGCGTTCTACAAAGTTAAATGCATTTTTCTCTGGCATGGGCAAAGTAAAGATTATTGGTTTGTATGACACCTTAATTGAGAAATTAACAACCAAGGAAACTGTTGCAGTTCTTGCCCACGAGGTTGGGCACTACAAGCGAAAGCATGTCTACACAATGTTTGCCTTCAGCAATGTTCAAACCCTTGTTATCTTCTCATTAATGGGTTGGTTACTCAGTAATCCAAATCTTTCCAAGGCGCTTGGTTCAGATACTCCAAGTTTCCATCTTTCAATGATCGCCTTCTTTATGCTCTTTACACCCGTATCAACATTACTTGGCTTGATTAATAACTCATTCTCACGTCACAATGAATATCAAGCAGATCAGTACTCAATTGATACATACCCTGGGGCGCGCGAACACATGTATTCAGCGTTGAAGAAGCTGTCAGTTGAATCTCTAAGTAACCTAAACCCACACCCTGTTTACGTTGCGGTGCACTACTCGCACCCACCGATCTTGGATCGTTTAGCTAACTTAAAGAAATAAATAAAAAAGGCTCCCCGAAGGGAGCCTTTTTTATTACCTCTGTTTTA
>JAGWVL010000044.1 GCA_018970885.1 Actinomycetales bacterium | reverse complement strand
TGTTCTTGCAGCCTCTGCATTTGTTGTTCCATCATCAAATGCTGCAGGAAAGTCTCTCGTCATTTGGTCTGACGAAAGTCGCGCGAAGACACTTCGTGAAGCAGCTGCTTCATGGGCGTCTCAGAATGGTGTAACACTTACAGTTGTTATCAAAGACTTCGGTAAGGTGAAAGATGAATTAATTACCGCAGCTCCTAAGGGTCTGGGCCCAGATCTTATCGTTGGTCCACATGACTGGGTAGGTCAGCTTGCTTCTTCAGGTGTGCTGGATCGTATGGTGAACCTAGATAAGAATGCATTTGCTGCTTCTGCTATTCAAGGTTTCTCATACAAGGGTCTTCTATACGGACTTCCTTACAACGTTGAGAACATCGCATTAATCGTAAATACAAAGTTGTCACCAACAATCCCTGCAACTTTTGCTGATCTAGAGAAGACATGGGCATCATTGAAGGCAGCTGGAACAGCTAAGGTCGGTATCGAAGTTCCTTACGGAGATCCATACCACCACATGCCATTGTTCTCTGGTCTTGGTGGATATGTATTCGGCGTTGGTGCCGGTGGTATTAATCCAAAGGATCTTGGAATCAACTCAAAGGCACTCGCAGCTAATGCATCAAAGATCGATGGATACTTCACAAGTGGTCTATTGAGCAAGTCATCAAATTATGACTTCGTACAGTGGTACGCAGGCAAGGCTCCTTACATGATTACTGGACCTTGGAACCTTGCAAACATTAAGAAGTCAGGAATTCCATATGCGATCGCATCTGTACCTGCAGTAAATGGAACACTCTCACGCCCATTCGTAGGTGTAAACGGTTTCATGATGAGCAAGTTCGCTAAGAACAAGATTGTTGCTCGTCAGTTCCTCACTCAGGTTGCAGGCTCTGATGACTTCCAGCTCGCTCTCTACAAGCTTGGTGATCGATTGCCAGCTCTCAAGACAGCGGCTGCAAAGGTTGCAGATAATAAGGATGTAGCAGCATTTGGTGCATTCGGTGCAACTGGAACTCCTATGCCAAACATTCCTCAGATGAATTCTGTATGGGATTCATGGGGTAATGCGTGGAAGAACGTGGCCGATGGTAAGCAAACAGCGAAGGATGCTTTTGCTCAAGCAGCAGCCAACATTAAGAAGGCAATTAGCTAGTAGTTAGATAGCGGTAGAACAGGGGCGTCGGTTTCTCGGCGCCCCTGTTCACTACCTTTTAGTTTTGGGAGAATTTTTTCGTGAAGATTGGAACAAATGCTCCAGCGTTATTGCTGAAGATCATGCTTTTGGGTGCATTAAATGCATTCACCGTATGGAGCGTTCCTATCTTAATTTCTAACAACACCTGGATCTTTGCGATCTATTTTGTAGTTTCAACCTTAATTTTGGATTTCATCTTTTTAAGTAAGAGGCGAATCGCACCAAAGTACATAGTTCCAGGTGTTATCTTGTTATTGATGTTCCAGGTCTATCCTGCTTTTTTTACCGGCTATGTGGCATTTACTAATTACTCCAACGGTCACTTTTTGGATAAAGAGACTGCAATTGATGTAATGGTGTCAAACTCATTTGCGCCAGTTGGCGCAGAGCCAAATTACATGCAGGTGGCGCGTGATAACACGACTCAAAAAATCGCGTTAATTATTCAGGATGCAAATGGATTTAATGTTGGCTCTCGCGATGGCTATTCTGCACTCCCATCAGGTGATGTCACCTTATCTTCAGATGGTCGAATCGAAAAAGTAACTGGCTATACAGTTCTGTCAGATGATGAAGTATTTGCTATTTTGGATGAGTTTAATGATTACAAGGTTCCGATCGGAAATGATCGCTTTTATTCTGTATCAGACATCAATGCGGTCGAGCTTGTTGCTCAAAATTTAAGTTATGACCCAATTAAAGATCAGGTAACAGATTTAAGTACGGGCACCATTTATTCGCCTAATAACAATGGTTCAATGGTCAGCGCTGCGGGTGAGGAGATTGAGCCAGGCTGGACTACAACTGTGGGTTGGCGGAATTTTTCCAAGGTAATTAATGATGAGCGATATCGACAGCCCTTGCTGCAGGTTTTAGCCTGGACCTTTATTTACGCAGGCTTAGTTGTTCTTTCAACATTCTTCCTTGGTTTGATGTTGGCGCTGGTGTTAAACCATCCACGAATGAAATCTCGAAAGATTTATCGAACTCTTCTGATAGTTCCATATGCGATGCCCTCGGTACTTTCTACTCTTGTGTGGGCGGGAATGTTCAATGTTGATAATGGTGTAATTAACAAGATTTTAGGAAGCCCCATTCCTTGGTTATCAGATCCGTGGCTGGCAAAGTTTGCAGTCTTGCTAGTTCAATTGTGGGCAGGAACTCCATATATGTTCTTGATCGCAACAGGAGCTATTCAGTCTCTGTCTACAGAGACGATCGAAGCTGCTCAAGTCGATGGCGCTTCGCCTTTTCAGGTTTTCTCAAAGATTAAACTTCCATTAGTCCTTATGACATTAGCACCACTTTTAATCGCAAGTTATGCCTATAACTTCTCGAACTTTGGAGCAATCTATCTCTTAACGGGTGGTGGTCCGACGATAATCTCTTCAGGTGGCATCGCAGGGCATACTGATATTTTAATTTCCTATACCTACAAGATTGCCTTTGCTGCTGGAAAAGGAAATGACTACGGCCTTGCAAGTGCAGTTTCCTTCTTCAATTTTATTTTGGTTGCTTCGATATCTATTTATAGTTTCAAGAAATCACGAACGATCGAGAACATGACATGATCACCGAAGATATTTTGAAACAAAAACCTCTGACACCAGTCCAGTGGGCGCGAAAGATCGCATGGCGCCACGGTGTTGGTGTTGCAGCTGTTTCTTTCGCACTATTTCCATTGATCTGGATGATTTCCGCCTCTTTTGACACCCTTGGATCATTGAGTGCGCAAAAGTTAATCCCAGATAATCCGGGATTGGATAACTTCCGTGAGCTGTTAGGTAATCCAGATCAGCCTTACTTAAAGTGGTTGAGAAACTCGATCATTATCTCCTCAGCAAACGCTATTTTGCAGATGTTTATTGGCGCTACAGCTGCATACGCCTTGAGCCGATTCCGGTTTAAGGGACGCAAACTCACCTTGATGACTATTTTGGTTGTTCAGATGTTTCCTCAATTGTTGGCGGCCACCGCAATCTTCTTAATGTTGGCAGATCTTGGAAAGAGTATTCCTGCACTTGCACTAGGTCAGACAACCGCACTGATAATTGTTTTTGCTGGTGGCGCTTTAGGTATTAACGCGTGGATGCTCAAAGGTTTTTATGACACTATCCCAGCAGAGATTGATGAGTCTGCAAAGGTTGATGGGGCATCGCACGCGCAAATTTACTTCAGAATTATTCTTCCTCTTGCCCGCCCTGTATTAGCGGTTATTACATTGCTTTCCTTTATTGGAACTATGAATGAATTTTTAATCACCTCTGTAATTCTGGGCGGAAATCAAAATTCAATCACTTTAGCGGTTGGTATGCAGCAGTACATCGATGGCCAATACAACGCACGATGGGGTCCATTTGCCGCTGGCGCGCTAATTGCATCTGTGCCGGTTATGATTCTGTTTATGTATCTTCAGAAGCATGTTGTTTCTGGGCTAACTGCGGGCGCGAATAAAGGCTGATGAATAATAAACCGCACCACGATGGAAGTGACCTTTACGTAAGTAATAGCGCTCCATCTATTGGAGACAAAATAACTCTAAAGGTACGAGTCCCAAACACCTATCTCTTTGAAAAAGCAATGGTTCGAATTTATCAGGATGGTGAGCCACGAATCTTTGAGTTGAAATTGAGCAAAGAAGGTGCAGTTGAATCCTGGTATCAGGTTTCAATCGAGATTGTTAATCTGCAGAGTTTGTATCGTTTTGCCTTTATTGGTCAGGGAAAGTACGAATGGTTAAATGCTCGCGGTTTGTTTGACCATGATGTTCATAGCAACAATGATTTTCAAATCGTAGCTATTCCCGATAACCCAGAGTGGATTAAATCCTCTGTTTTCTACCAGATTTTTCCTGATCGATTTGCCCGTTCTGGCAAGGTAAACATCACCCCAGATTGGGCTTATCCACGCGAATGGAATCTGCTTCCTCGCGGCAGAGGTAAGTTCACAGGTCAAGAGTTATATGGCGGAGATCTATATGGAGTTGAAGAACACCTAGATCACATCACCGATATAGGAGCAAATGGAATCTACTTCACTCCAATTTTTCCATCCCGTTCTAATCATAGATATGACGCAACTAGTTTTGATTATGTAGATCCGATTTTAGGTGGAGATAAAGCATTTCAATCACTTATAAAAGCGGCCAAGAAAAAGAAGGTACGAATCCTCGGCGACTTAACCTCAAATCATTGTGGAGCGGGTCATGCTTGGTTAGCGAAGGCAAAAAAGGATAAGAAATCAAAGGAGCGATCTTTTTTCTATTGGGATAAATCAATTAAGTGGGGCTATGTTGGCTGGTTTGGACTCGAGTCACTTCCTAAATTGAACTACGAATCAAAATCTCTACGTAAAGTTGTGTATGAGGGTAAAAATTCGATTGTGAAAAAATGGATCTCACCAAAGTTTGGAATAGCAGGCTGGCGAATAGATGTCGGAAACATGACCGGTGTTCAAGGAGCCGAAAACCATCATGTTGAAGTGATGCAAGGAATTAGAAAAGCGATGCAAGAGGTTAATCCCGATACCTGGTTAGTCGCTGAAAATGGAGATTTCATCGCAAGTGATCTCAATGGATTGGGTTGGCAAGGAGCTATGAATTACCAAGGATTCATGCGTCCTTTTTGGAATTGGATCAATCGAAACCCAGAAATAACTGGAGGTTTTCAGGGTCTTCCCTTTGCAATGCCAAAAATCAACGGTCAACAATTAGTTGAATCAATCCAAGAGTTCAACGCTTCGATCCCTTGGCGCTCCTTAACAGCAAGCATGATGCTTCTAGATTCACATGACACCGCACGATTTAGAACGGTGGTTTTAGGGGATGTGAAAGCTCATGCCTCAGCTATGACCATGATGCTCACATATCCAGGGGTCCCTTCAATTTTTGCAGGCGATGAAATTGGGCTCGAAGGCTCATGGGGTGAAGATGCCCGCCGCACAATAAATTGGGATGATCGTAGTCAGTGGGATTATGAATTCTTATCTGAAGTTAAAAAGCTAGTTGCTTTACGTCGATCTCAAGATGCTCTAATCAATGGCGGATTGAGATGGGTTGCTGCTGAGAATGATTTCCTGGCTTACCTCCGAGAGTCCAAAAAGCAATCAATACTCGTACTTGTATCCCGCGGACCGATGAATGCAACTATCGATTTAAGTAGTTATGGATACTCCGTTGATAAATGTTTATACGGGAAAGAGGTTTCTGGAGAGATATTCTCAATTAAGTCCGACAGCGCTGTTCAAGGAGTTTGGGTATTAAAGTGAAAAGATTAGTTATTGCAGCTGCTGCAATTATTTCTATCTCCGCTCTCGTCGCACCTACCTGGGCAAATGAAAATCTAGCATCACTTGCTCGATCAACAGCTCGTGGTCCGCTAGCCGCTGAGTCTGTTTACTTTGTAATGACAGATAGATTTGAAAATGGTGATAAGAGCAATGATGGTGGTGGTCTGACAGGTGGTCGCCTTGGTGGCGGGGATGATCCGACAGATATTGCTTACTACCATGGCGGAGATTTCAAAGGATTAACCGCACGACTTGATTACATTGCAAAGCTTGGATTTACCTCAATCTGGATTACTCCACCTGTTGTTAATCAGTTTGTCCAACAGGGATCGGCCGCATATCACGGTTACTGGGGAACGGATTTCACAACTATTGATCCACATTATGGAACAGAGGCTGACTTCAAGGATTTTGTCTCACGATCCCACCAACTTGGCATGAAGGTAATTGTTGATATTGTCGTTAACCACACCGCAGATGTCATCAAGTACACCTTAGGATCAACAACATATCGCGAGCCAGGGGATTTTCCCTATAAAACATGTGCCGGAAAGGTGTTTGAGCCAGCTAAATATGCAGGCCTACCAACCTTTCCTAAGTTATGTATTGATAAGTCATTTGCCTATGTTCCTCGAACATCGACCTATGACAAAAATATAAAGAAGCCATCCTTCCTTAACAATCTGACTAATTATCACAATCGTGGTGACTCAATCTGGTCTGGTACCTCGGTAACCGAGGGTGACTTTGTTGGTCTTGATGATGTCTTTACTGAAAAGCCAGAGGTTGTAAAGGGTATGACCGATCTTTGGTCTAGCTGGATTACAAAGTTTGATATAGACGGGTATCGAGTCGACACCGCAAAGCATGTAAATCCTGAGTTCTGGAAAGCTTTTCTTCCGAAGGTATTAGCAACGGCAAAAGCTGCAGGTAAGAAGAACTTTCCAATCTTTGGTGAGGTAGCCGACTCTGACATTCCTTTTTTGGCTAGTTTTGTGACTGAGCAAAAGTTTCCTAGCGTTTTGGATTTTCCATTTCAGGCAAAGGTTTCTCGATTTGCGAAAGCTGGAGGAGGTGCAGCCGACCTAGTAACTCTCTTCAATGCTGATGATTTGTACACAACT
>JAGWVL010000043.1 GCA_018970885.1 Actinomycetales bacterium | reverse complement strand
ATTTTAATTGGCGATCGCGACGTTACACATGTTGCTCCAAAGGATCGCGATATTGCGATGGTGTTCCAGTCTTATGCACTGTATCCACACATGACAGTTGCAGAGAACATGGGCTTTGCACTCAAGATCGCAGGAACTCCAAAAGAAGAGCGCGATCGTCGTGTTCTAGAGGCTGCAAAGTTGCTTGACCTTGAGCCATACCTAGAGCGCAAGCCAAAAGCACTTTCAGGTGGACAACGTCAGCGCGTTGCAATGGGTCGCGCAATTGTTCGCGAACCTCAGGTATTTCTTATGGATGAGCCACTATCAAACCTTGATGCCAAGTTGCGTGTAGCAACTCGTACCCAGATCGCTGCATTGCAGCGCCGACTAGGAATCACCACTGTTTATGTAACTCACGATCAGGTTGAAGCTATGACTATGGGTGATCGTGTTGCGGTATTGAAGGATGGCTTGCTACAGCAGGTTGATACCCCTCGTAATCTTTATGACAACCCAGCAAATGCTTTCGTTGCCGGCTTCATCGGATCCCCTGCCATGAACCTACTTATCGCACCTGTTAGCGGTGGTAAAGCGATGCTCGGAGATCTTGCCATCGATGTACCTGCAGCAGCAGGTTCAACTGTAACTGTTGGTGTTCGTCCGGAAGGATTTACACCTTCATCTAAGGGCTTCCATGTTCTTGTCGAAGTAGTTGAAGAACTTGGCTCAGATGCTTTCGTTTACGGAAAGCCAGCTGATGCCAGCGTTAAGTTTGCTAACGCTTCAGATGAAGGCGCACAAGTAATTGTTCGCTGGGATCCAAAGAACCCTCCAAAGCCAGGTGACACAATCACCGTTGAGGCTATTAAGAGCGCGGTTCACCTATTTAACTCAACCACAGGTGAACGTATCTAAAACAGATTAGTAAAAAACCCGCGGGAGCCAGTGGCTTGCGCGGGTTTTTTTCTTCTTACTAGAAGCTTTAAGCCATTGCTTTCTTGAGGTTCTCGTCAATTGAGTTCAAGAACTCTTGCGTAGTTTGGTATGGCGCATCCTTTGAAATCAGAAGTGACAAATCCTTTGTCATCTTTCCTTGCTCAACGGTTTCGATACATACACGCTCAAGAGTTGAACAGAACTTTGCAAGCTCTGCGTTGTTATCAAGCTTTGCACGGTGTGCAAGACCCTGTGTCCACGCAAAGATTGAGGCGATTGGGTTTGTTGAAGTCGCCTTACCTGCTTGGTGATCGCGGTAGTGGCGTGTCACAGTTCCGTGAGCAGCCTCTGATTCGCAGATCTTTCCATCTGGTGTCATCAATACAGATGTCATCAAACCAAGTGAGCCGTAACCCTGTGCCACGGTGTCTGATTGAACATCGCCATCGTAGTTCTTACATGCCCAGACGTAGCCACCCTCCATACGCAATGACATAGCAACCATGTCATCGATCAAGCGGTGCTCATACCAAATACCTGCAGCATCAAACTGTGTCTTGAACTCTGCTTGGTAGATCTCTTCAAAGATGTCCTTGAAGCGACCATCGTATGCCTTAAGAATTGTATTCTTAGTTGATAGGTACACAGGGAACTTACGAAGTAATCCGTAGTTCAAAGATGCACGAGCAAAGTCGCGAATTGAATCATCGACGTTGTACATCGCCATTGCAACACCTGAAGATTCAAAGTTGAAAACCTCTGTGTTAATTGGTGCAGACCCATCTTCAGGAACAAATGAGATTGTTAGCTTTCCTGGACCCGGAACCTTAAAATCTGTTGCGCGGTACTGATCACCAAATGCGTGACGACCAATAACGATTGGCTTTGTCCAGTGCGGAACCAAACGAGGAACGTTGCTGATGATGATTGGCTCACGGAAGATAACTCCACCAAGGATGTTGCGGATAGTTCCGTTAGGAGACTTCCACATCTTCTTCAGACCAAACTCTTCTACTCGAGCCTCATCAGGAGTGATAGTTGCACACTTAATTCCGACGCCATGCTTTTGAATGGCACGAGCTGAGTCAATAGTTACCTGATCATCCGTTGCATCGCGGTGCTCCATGCCCAAGTCGTAGTACTCGAGGTTTACATCTAGGTAAGGCAGAATCAATGAATCTTTGATGAACTGCCACATGATGCGTGTCATCTCATCGCCATCAAGTTCGACGACTGTGCCCGTTACTTTGATCTTGCTCATTTGCGCTCCCTACTAAGTGTGTCTTGTTAATTAAAGTGTCTGAACATCTGCTTGTTTTGCACGAACTGCTTCTGCGGCGATCTTTAGGGCTGCAACTTCAGTATCAGTCAAAGTACTTTCTACAACCTTTTTCACACCAGTGCGACCGATCTCGGCCTCTACGCCCAGGTACACACCAGAAATTCCGTACTCGCCATCTACCCATGCACATACAGGCATTACAGCACCTGAATCCTCAATAACAGCCTTCGCCATACGTGCAGCAGCCGCTGATGGTGCGTAGTACGCAGAACCTGTCTTAAGTAGAGCAACTACTTCTGCTCCACCGTTGCGTGTGCGATCAACGAGTTCAGCAATCTCCTCTTGTGACAGAAGATCACTGAGTGGCTTGCCATCAACTGTACAACGACTTGGAACTGGAACCATGGTGTCGCCATGTGAACCAAGGGTTAATGTCTTTACAGCTGCAACCTTTACGCCGAGCTTTTCAGCAACGAAGTTTGTGAAGCGTGCCGTATCCAACATGCCTGCTTGACCCATTACACGATTCTTTGGAAAGTTTGTTGCAATCTGTGCCAAAGCTGTCATCTCATCAAGTGGATTTGAAACCACGATGATGACAGCTTGAGGAGAATGCTTTGCAATATTTTCTGCAACACCGCGAACAATGCCGGCGTTAACACCAATCAAATCCATGCGACTCATGCCAGGCTTACGTGGAAGTCCTGCAGTAATGACAACTACATCTGAGTTGGCGGTTGCTTCATATCCAGCACCTTCAGGAGTTGTTGTTGCTCCAATGATCTTTGTTTCAAATCCCTCGATTGAACGGGATTGATTCATGTCTAGAGCTAAACCTTCTGACTTACCTTCGAGGATGTCAGTCAAAACCACGGTATCGAAAACATCATATTCAGCTAAACGAAGAGCTGTTGTTGAACCGTAGAAACCTGCACCGACTACTGTGACTTTGCCACCCATCGTGACTCCATTCATGGCTGATTGCGAATGGGGCAACTCTACCGCCCGCGAGGAAGTGCAATTGCCAGCACAAAAAGTGCAATCGCTATTGCAAGCGGAAGATAAAACTCAATGCGACGGAAATCTTGAGATTTGAGAGCCACGCCCATGGTTCCTGCCGCGATAAAAAGTGATCCGCCTCGCACTATTCCGAGAACTCCTAAAACCACTCCCGTCAGGACTAATCCATAACTAATAAGGCTTAAGAGGCGATTACTTAACTGCATGTATCAACCACATTGGTCAGCAACATTGCACGAGTCATTGGACCGACTCCCCCAGGCATTGGTGCAACATATGAAGCCTTTTCAAATACTCCAGGACACACATCACCTTGAAGTCCATTAGGTGTGCGGGAAATTCCAACATCAATTACAACCGCGCCTTCTTTGATCATCTCTGCTTTCAAGAAGTGTGCTTTCCCAATCGCTGCGACCACAATATCTGCTTTTCTTGTATGAACAGTTAAATCCTTGGTGCCTGTGTGAGTCAAAGTTACGGTTGCATTTTCTTGTTTGCGAGTGAGCAGTAGTCCTAATGGGCGACCAACTGTTAACCCGCGACCAATTACTGTTACTTCTGCTCCTTGAGTTGAAATCTTGTAATGATCAAGAAGCGCAACAATTCCACGTGGTGTGCATGGTAGCGGTGCGTCGTAGCCAGCAACTAATCGCCCCAAATTCATAGGATGTAATCCATCGGCATCTTTACTGGGATCAATTGCTTCAAGAACCTTTTGTGTGTTAATTCCCTTAGGTAAAGGAAGTTGCACAATGTAACCAGTGCACTCTTTAGAATTATTTAAATCTGCAATAGCCGCCAAGACATCTTTTTCAGTTGCATTATTGGGAAGATCGATTCGAATTGAATTGATACCGACCTCTTGGCAATCACGATGTTTTCCACCCACATAGGAGTGTGAACCTGGGTCATCTCCTACTAAAACAGTTCCAAGACCTGGAGTGATTCCTCGTGCTTTGAGCGCAGTGACTCGTGTGGTTAATTCAGCTTTAATCATGGCGGCAACCGTCTTGCCATCTAAAATCTGCGCGCTCATGATGTAAGCCTATCGACTCAGTTATGCGTGAGAGAAATGTCGAGCATGGGTGAAAAACATCGCGATTCCAGCAGCCTTTGCCGCTGCAATTACCTCTTCATCACGCACACTGCCACCCGGCTGTACTACAGCTGTAACACCTGCATCGATAAGGATTTGAAGACCATCGGCAAATGGGAAGAAGGCATCACTTGCCGCGACACTTCCTTTGACTCGATCTCCGGCACGGGAAACAGCTAAACGTGCTGAATCGACTCGATTAACCTGACCCATTCCGATTCCAACAGATGCTGTCATCTTTGCAAGCAGGATCGCATTACTCTTTACCGAACGAACACTTCGCCAAGCAAACTCAAGATCCTTCATAGTCTGAAGATCCACTGGATCGCCGCTGACTTGATTCCAGTGTGCAGGTGAATCACCGTGTGCATCAATTACATCAGTTGTTTGCAGTAACATTCCGCCAGATACTGGGCGAAGTTCCACGGAATTAATTGTTGTTACATCGCACTTTAAAATTCGAATCGAAGGCTTTTTCATCAAAAGCTCTAATGCATCTTCATCAAAATCAGGAGCAATCAAAACTTCGGTGAAAATCTTTGACAATGGCTCAGCCATCGCCAGATCAACCTTTCTATTGGCAGCTACAACTCCCCCAAAAGCAGAAACAGGATCACATTCATGGGCATGTTGATAAGCAATAGCAACTCCCAGTTCACATACCGCAATACCACAAGGGTTAGCGTGCTTCATGATCGCAACTGCGGGGTCGCGATGATCCAAAACAGCTCTCCAGGCAGCATCTGCATCTGTGTAATTGTTAAATGACATTTCCTTGCCATGGAGCTGTTGAGCGTTCACGATTCCTGAGGTTGCACCAGAGTAGATCGCAGCCTCTTGATGAGGATTTTCTCCGTAACGAAGCGAGCTCTTACGGCTCCATGTCTGTCCAAACCAATCAGGAAGCACATTGTCATCAGATGCTCCAAGCCAGTTTGCAATCGCTAAGTCGTATTCGGCAGTTGTGCGAAATACTTCGAGTGCAAGTGTGCGTCGTTCTGCTTCTGTAAAGCCACCTGCAGAAATAGCTGTGATCAGGTGGTCATACTGAGATGGATCAGAAATAACCGCGACAGAGCCATGGTTTTTAGCCGCTCCGCGAAGAATTGATGGGCCACCGATATCTATCTGTTCAATGCACTCTGCAAAGCCTGCACCAGATGCGATTGTTTCGGCAAATGGATAGAGATTGATAATGACTAAATCAAAGGGAGCAATATCTAGATCTGCAATTGCAGCTAAATGTTCAGGATTGTTCTGGTCCGCCAAAATTCCGCCATGAACTCGAGGATGCAAGGTCTTAACTCGTCCACCCATAATTTCAGGAAAACCCGTGTACTGGCTTACCTCTATGACGGGAATCCCGGCATCTGCCAAATTTTTCGCGGTTGATCCTGTTGAAAGTATTTCGATTCCTGCTGCATGAAGTGCGCTACCAACTTCAATAAGGCGGCTCTTGTCATAAACACTTACTAATGCGCGATGTATAGCTTTTCTCATCGTGTAATGGTCTCCAGTGTTGGAATGATCAAGGCGATGGTCGCAACTATGAGACCGCGTTCTACTTTCTTAATTCTCTCATGAAGAGTTGCTTCATTATCACCTGGCAACACCGGAACCTCCATTTGAGTAATGATTGGCCCGGTATCAACGCCCGCATCTACCCAATGAACCGTTGTACCCGTGACCGAGACACCTGCGGCTAGCGCATCTCGAACCGCATGGGCTCCTGGAAAATCAGGCAGCAAAGCAGGATGACTATTAATCGTAGGAAAGTAATTAACAAACTCAGGGGACAAAATTCGCATAAACCCAGCGCTTACAACTAAATCCGGTGAGTATTGATCGACCGCTTCAAAGAGTTGCTTGTTCCACTGTTGACGATCGGTGGTAAACTCAACAACAGAGGTGTTAATGGAAGCCTTCTTTGCTCTTTCTAAGACCTGAGCATCTGCACGATCTGAAACAACTGCAACAATTTGAATCTCTAAATCTGATGCATCAATAATCGCCTGTGCTAAAGAGCCCTGCCCCGACGCCAAAATGACTACTCGCTTTCTCATTTTCGGGAAATAACTCTTGGTAGGTACAGCGCCAATAAAGCACCTAGGCCAAGCTCAACAGCGATAGCCAAGGTGAACTTCCATGGCGAAACTCCTACAGCAGACATCGCATCGGTAATGAGTGCACCACTTCCTGAATATCCAACAAATGCAGCAAGCAGAACAGCCACAATCAAACTTTGAACTAATACCCTTTGATTCAGTGAGATTGTCCAGGTAACTAAAAGTGCACCAGCTGCAATAACGATCAAAACTCCAAGTAATGAAATA
>JAGWVL010000042.1 GCA_018970885.1 Actinomycetales bacterium | reverse complement strand
CGTAACCGAGTTGAGTTTGGAAAACTAACTCCGCTGTATCCGCAGGAGCGTTTGCGTCTTGAAACAGAGCCAAATGTTCTTACAACTCGTGTTATCGATTTGATCGCACCCATTGGTAAGGGTCAACGTGGTCTTATCGTTTCGCCTCCCAAGGCTGGTAAGACAATGGTTCTGCAATCTATTGCTAACGCAATCACAACAAATAACCCAGAGTGTCACTTGATGGTTGTTCTCGTTGATGAGCGTCCAGAGGAAGTTACAGATATGCAGCGCAGCGTTAAGGGTGAGGTTATTGCTTCAACCTTCGATCGCCCCGCTGATGATCACACAACAATCGCAGAGCTTGCGATCGAGCGCGCCAAGCGCTTGGTGGAACTAGGTCACGATGTAGTTGTTCTGCTTGACTCAATTACACGACTTGGTCGCGCATACAACATTGCAGCACCAGCATCTGGTCGTATCCTTTCTGGTGGAGTTGATTCAGCCGCGCTCTATCCACCAAAGAAGTTCTTTGGAGCTGCTCGAAATATTGAAGATGGTGGATCATTAACGATTCTTGCAACAGCACTTGTTGATACAGGTTCTCGAATGGATGAAGTTATCTTTGAAGAGTTCAAGGGAACTGGAAACATGGAGCTCATCCTTGATCGCAAGATGGCTGATAAGCGCATCTTCCCTGCGGTTAACGTTGTAGCTTCTGGTACTCGTAAGGAAGAAATCCTTATGGGAACAGAGGAGCTCAACATTGTGTGGAAGCTACGTCGCGTACTACATGCATTAGAGCCACAAGCAGCACTTGAACTGTTGCTTGAGAAGATGAAGGGCACAAAGTCCAACGTTGAGTTCTTGATGCAGATTCAGAAGACAACCGCTGGTCCTGACGACTCAAAGTAAGCGTAAATTTCTCAAATGTGGGCTTATCGCCTACCCTTGGGGTTTGTTAACCATCCGTTTGGTTCACCTGATACCTATTAATAGGAGCAGGACCCAAACACGAATATAAGGAATAACCATGAAGCCAGAGATCCATCCAGAGTACAAAGAGACCCAAGTAACCTGTGGTTGCGGTGAGAAGTTCGTAACTCGCTCAACAGTTGCAAGCGGTTCAATCTATGTTGAAGTTTGCTCAGTCTGCCACCCGTTCTACACAGGTAAGCAGCGCATCCTTGATACTGGTGGTCGCGTGGCTAAGTTCGAAGAGCGCTTCGGAAAAAAGTCAGCTAACTAGCTTTCCAAAGAAACCGCATCGCACCCCCTTGTGGGTTGCGGTCGCGGTTTTTTATTTTCCAAGTTTTAGGTCAGCATTGATTTCATAATGGAAAGGAGCAGTCGATGAGTAATGATCGCTTTGCATCAGCACATGAAATGGTACGTGAGTATGCAGAACTTGAAGAAAAGATGGCTGATCCATCTATTCACGAAGATCAAGCCAATGCTCGCAAACTCGGACGTCGTTATGCCCAGCTTGGTCCAGTTGTTGCAGGGTTCAAAGCCTGGAAATCAGCTGAAGATGATTTGTTAGCAGCTGCAGAGCTTGCCGCTGTTGATCCCGAATTTGCGACTGAGATTCCGGCGTTAGAAGCCGCACGTGATGCTGCTGCTGAAAAGTTAGAAGAGCTATTGCTACCGCGTGATCCCAATGATGATCGCGATGTTATTTTGGAGGTTAAAGCTGGTGCAGGCGGAGACGAGTCAGCGCTATTTGCTGGCGATCTACTGCGCATGTACATGCGTTATGCAGAAAAACACAACTGGAAAGTTGAAATAATTGATGCCACCGAAAGTGAAATGGGTGGATACAAAGATATATCGGTAGCGATTAAATCAAAGGGAACTGCAGCACCTGGAGAATCACCGTATGCACGCCTGAAATTTGAGGGAGGGGTTCACCGAGTACAGCGAGTTCCAGAGACTGAAAGCCAGGGGCGTATTCACACATCAGCAGCCGGTGTTTTGATCCTTCCTGAAGCGGAGGAAATTGACGTGGAATTGAATATGAATGATGTACGCGTTGATGTATACCGCTCATCCGGTCCTGGTGGTCAGTCAGTTAACACAACTGACTCTGCGGTGCGATTAACCCATGTGCCAACGGGAATCGTTGTTTCATGTCAGAACGAGAAGAGCCAGCTGCAAAACAAAGAATCTGCACTTCGTATTTTGCGTGCGCGCCTGTTGGCTGACGCTCAAGAAAAGGCTGAAGCTGCTGCATCTGCAGAACGTAAGAGTCAGGTTCGTACAGTGGATCGTTCAGAACGTATCCGTACCTATAATTTTCCAGAAAACCGCATTAGCGATCACCGCGTTAACTACAAAGCCAATAACTTGGATGCGGTTCTCAATGGCGACTTGGATGACATGATCCAAACCTTGCTTGATGCTGACAAAGCAGCACGCTTGGCCAACGCTAACTAAAATGAATTTTGCTGCTTAAATGAAAATAAAAGAGATTCTGCAAGATGCTAAATCACAGTTAGCTGAATCTGGTATTTCTGAGGTTGATGCCGAACATCTATTGGCACATGTGTTGGGGCTCTCACGCATGGATCTCCATAACCCGGTATTAGTTGAGTCAACATTGCTTGCATTTGAGGATAAAGATGTTTTAGAGGAGCAGTTTTATGATCTATTAGATCGCCGATTAAATTTTGAACCATTGCAATACTTAACAGGTGTCGCCGGATTTAGATACCTAAATATTGAGGTAGGCCCGGGTGTATTGGTTCCACGTCCAGAGTCGGAGTTATTAGTAGAAGCGGTACTACAACACATCGAGAACCTGCCTGCTCCAGTCAGTGTGATCGATCTCGGTGCAGGCTCCGGTGCGTTGTCACTGGCGATTGCAACAGAGGCACCAACAACTCGAGTAATTGCTGTAGAAAAAAGCCCAGAAGCCTTGTTCTGGTTAAAGAAAAATGTCTCAGTGATTGCAGAGAATGTACGAGTTGTAGAAGGTGATGTTGCTGATGTTCTTCCAGGCATTAAATGCGATGTCGTAATTGCAAACCCACCCTATGTTCCTGATGCACAAGAGTTGCCAAGAGATATTGCAGGTTTTGAACCGCACATCGCATTATTTGGTGGCCCCACCGGAATGGAGATTCCGCAGATATTCATTACAGCCGCGGCACGTCTCTTAAAGCCTGGGGGAGTTTTGGTTATTGAACACACTGAAGAACAGGGTGCTGCAATTGCATCCGCGCTGTCAGTAGATTTTTCAGAGGTTGCCCTGCATGATGACCTAGTAGGACGACCACGATGGACAAGTGCGGTGAGGAGGTAGCCATGGCAAAGGAATGTGATCTTAAAAAGGGTGAACTCTCTCGTCATGTTAACAAGGCTGCTAAAGCGATCGCCGATGGTTTCATCATCGTCATTCCGATGGAGCACAGTTACGCATTTGCATGTGATGCCTTTAGGCAAGATGCTGTACGAGCCATGCATGTCTTGCGTGGAGACCCATTGTTTACTGCGGCACAAGTGATTGTCGGAAGTGTAAAAACCACTGAAGGAATTATTCGCGAGGTAACTCCTGAGATAAAAGGTTTGATGAAAAAGTTTTGGCCCGGAATGGTTTCCTTAAACCTTCGACCACAACTGGGTCTTAGCTGGGATCTTGGAGATAACAATCAACTAGATCGCGTAAGTGTTCGACTTCCGAAAGCAAAATTTGCAAAGGCCTTAGTCTCACAAACTGGACCACTCGCTATTGCTAGTGCAGCTCGAAAGTCAATGCCCGCCCCACAATCACTCAGTGATGTCTGGGTTTTGGATTCAGATGTGGCTCTAAAGTTTGATAATGGAAAACTTCGTAAGGGCCCTATCTCGACTGTGATTGAGGCAGATGAAACAGGTGTGCGGGTCCTTCGCATTGGCGCGGTCTCGTTAGCCGAAATTCAGGCAATCGTTCCTGGTGCTACGAGCGCGTAAGCCCCTTGCCCTATAGGGTTTGGGCATGTCCGAAACCTTTTATGGCCCAGATTTCAACCTTTTAACCTCGCAGGATCCTGAGATCGCAGCGGTTCTTTTATCTGAACTCAAGCGTCAACAGACCAATCTGCAGTTAATCGCCTCTGAAAACTTCACATCACGTGCGGTTCTAGCAGCCCTTGGTTCGACCCTTTCCAATAAGTACGCAGAAGGTTATCCAGGTAAGCGTTACTACGGTGGTTGCGAAGAGGTAGATAAGGCTGAATACCTTGCAATCGATCGTGCAAAATCCTTGTTTGGTGCAGAGCATGCAAATGTTCAACCGCACTCAGGTGCATCTGCAAATGTTGCGGTGTATCAAGCCTTTACAAAGCCAGGCGACACTGTTCTTGCAATGGATTTGGCACATGGTGGTCACCTAACCCATGGATCTCCAGTTAATTTTTCTGGCAAGTGGTTCAACATCGAGTCGTACGGAGTTCGCCAAGACAATGAGTTAATTGATTATGACCAATTGCGCGAACAAGCAATTCGCTCAAAGCCAAAGATGATTTGTTCTGGTGCAACTGCATATCCATCATTAGTTGATTTTGCAAAGATCCGCGAGATCTGCGATGAGGTTGGCGCGATCATGTGGGTGGATGCGGCGCACTTCATCGGTCTTGTTGCAGGAAAGGCGATTCCATCTCCAGTTCCTTATGCAGATGTTGTTTCCTTTACAACTCACAAGGTATTGCGTGGGCCGCGTGGCGGAATGATTTTGGCAAAGGCACACCATGCTGCCGCAATCGATAAGGCGGTCTTCCCCGGAATGCAGGGTGGGCCGATTATGTCTGCGGTAGCTGGCAAGGCAATCGCCTTGGCTGAGTGCGCAACACCTGCCTATCAGAAGTATGCAAAGGATGTCATAGTCAACGCAAAGGCACTGGCTGCAGCACTTGAAGCAGAGGGTATGCGCGCAGTATCTGGTGGCACTGAAACCCATCTGGCGTTGATGGATATTCGTAGTACTGGTGTTACCGGCAAGGTCGCAGATGAGCGTTGTGGAGCTGCAGGAATTGTGATGAACAAGAACTCAATTCCTTACGACCCAGAAAAGCCAGGAATCACAAGCGGTATTCGCGTTGGTTCACCTGCAACAACAACTCAGGGAATGGGTGTTGAAGAGATGAAGCAGATCGCAACCTTGATTTCGCGAGCAATCAAAACCGATGATGCATCGACACATGCTGCGATAAAATCTGAGGTTCATTCGTTAACGGCACGTTTTCCTATTTATCAGGCGTAGTCGGCTGCAATGCGCGAGTACATGATCACGCTGCTGATCTCAGCAGCTTTGTGTTACCTCATTACTCCGCTAGTTCGTGCACAAGCAATTCGTTTTGGCGCGGTTGCCAAAATTCGTGATCGCGACATACACAGTATCCCCACAGCACGTTGGGGCGGAGTTGCGATGTGGGCTTCGATGGCGTTGACCTTTGCCATTGTTAATCATCTTCCCTTAGTTGGAAAATCATTTGGGCATGAAGCGCAAGGAATCTTCTTGGCATCAACTGCGATCGTTCTGCTGGGAATGGCTGATGATCGCTTTCAATTAGATGCGCTGACAAAACTTGCAGGACAAGTTTTCGTGGCAGGCATTTTGTTGATTTACGGAATTCAAATTTTATGGTTGCCGATAAACGGTGTGATCACCCTGCCACCAAGTATCGGTCAGTTAGTAACGGTACTAATCGTCTTGGTTGTCATAAATGCGGTTAACTTTATTGATGGGATGGATGGCTTAGCAGCGGGAATTGTTGCGATTTCAGGCATCGCATTCTTTGCCTTTGCCTATTTGCTAGCGGTTGATTACGGTTTTAGCCGTGCAGGTGCACCTTCGCTTACAACCGCGGTTTTAGTGGGTATTTGCTTAGGTTTCTTGCCTCATAACATCAATCCAGCCAAGATCTTTATGGGCGATAGCGGTTCGATGTTGTTGGGCTTACTCCTTTCAGCTGCAGCAATTACTTTGACCGGCCAAGTAGATCCCAACGCAATCTCGGCTGAATCATTAGGACCAACATTGCTTCCTTTGCTTCTTCCATTCGCGGTTCTTGCGATTCCATTTTTAGATTTACTTCTTGCGGTTGGTCGACGTGTAAAAGCTGGACGTTCACCATTTGCACCTGATAATCAACACTTACATCACCGCTTACTGAGTGCGGGTAATTCAACAAATAAGACGGCGGTAATTTTGTATCTTTGGACCGCAACAATTGCATTTCCGGTAACGGTCTTAGCATTTGCGCCATGGTGGGTTGCTTTAATTACCGTCGGAACCTTGATCGGAATTAGTGTGATCGTCATGAAGAGCAAGAACAAGGTTGCAGCATGACCGAAAAAAGCAATGAATCACAGTTGCTGCATGGAGCGTTTCTTCCGACATTAATTGTTGGATTAGTAGCGATCGCTATCTCTACATTTATTCAGGGTTTGAGTGGTTTTTGGGGAGCGCTACTTGCGCAGTTTGTTGTAGTGATCTTTTTTGTTATTCATATCGCCGTTTCGCGAATGACTCGAAACTTAGATCCCATTTCGACTATGGCGATTGCGCTCTTTTCCTACTTTGCTAAGTTGTTTGGTTTGGGATTACTACTGTGGGCGATCTCCAAATTCACCGACCGCGAAACTATTAACCGCACAGCCTTTGGAATTACCGCTGTAACACTGACCATTGCGTGGCTATGGGG
>JAGWVL010000008.1 GCA_018970885.1 Actinomycetales bacterium | reverse complement strand
GCATCTTCATTATCTGAAGCGCTTACGATTGTTCCAACGAGAACACCGGTTCCACCATCTGCTGCAACTACCAAGAGGTTCACAACGCGGATGTTGTTCTCGGTCGTGATAATTGAAGCCTCAGCACCATCGGTTACCTGTGATACTTGGCGAGAAGCGGCGTTGAAACCAGCTCCACATCCAGTAAGTGAGACGGCAAGAGATGCAATTGCTATTGCAGATAGTGTGCGACGCATAGGGGCAATTGTCTCACATCAAATTAGTAGTGATTGACGCTGGTTTTTTCGGGTTTTGTGAAACCGCAATTGCTGGTAGAATTAACCCTCTAGCGAAGGGCATCACATGACATTTAAGGTCGGCGAAACCGTTGTTTATCCTCATCACGGAGCTGCATTAATCGAAGCAATTGAAACTCGTGTGATCAAGGGTGAAGAAAAGACCTACCTAGTGTTAAAAGTTGCGCAAGGCGATCTCACTGTTCGCGTACCTGCAGATAATGTGGATCTAGTTGGAGTTCGTGATGTTGTTGATTCAGCAGGCCTTGATCGCGTGTTTAGCGTATTGCGCCAGCCATACACAGAAGAGCCAACAAACTGGTCCCGCCGTTACAAGGCAAATCTGGAAAAGCTTGCTTCAGGTGATGTTATTAAGGTCGCCGAAGTTGTTCGCGATCTTTACCGTCGTGACCTAGATCGTGGACTTTCAGCAGGAGAAAAGCGCATGCTCGCCAAGGCGAAGCAGATCCTAGTATCAGAGCTCGCACTGGCTGAGCGCACTGATGAAGAAAAGGCTGCAATAATCCTTGACGAGGTTCTCGCTTCCTAATTTGGTGAGCACACCTTCACTGAAGGTCGTTGTGGCGGTAACTTCGCCAATCGCTTTCGAACTTCTCAATAAAGATTCAATCCTTCATACCTCAATGGGTGTTGCACGAGCATTTTCCATCGAGACGTCGATCAAAACTCAGTTAGCTGTTGCTGTAAGTAAAGATGATGCCGACAAAGTCGCCGATTTAAACTGTGAAGTTTTAATCTGCGAGCCAAGTTCACCGGCATCATTAGCTGCAGCGCTGAAGCAATCATCACCCTTTGATCTTGTTGCAATTCATGATTCACAGCGTCCCTTGACCAGAACGGCGCAGTTTCACCGCAGCCTTGAAGCCTTAATCGGCGATGTCGATGCGGTGCGACCAGCGGCTTCTTTTACCGAAACCTTAAAGGCGGTGACCGCTGATCAGATGATTGAAAAGACGATTGATCGAAGCTCGATGTTACGTATCTCAACTCCAGAGATCATTCGATTGAGCGCAATTGATTTTGAGGGAGCTGGATCAACTTGGTTTGTTCCGCTGAAAGATCAGACAAAGCGTGCAACGGTAGATGCAGATCCAGAAAGCTTGCGTGTTAACTCTGCAGCCGAGATCGCCTTGATGGAGTCATTTGTCCACTGGCAACAAACTATTGCTCGTTAATCATCCTTCTTTAAATTTCTATATTCGCGCAGCATCTTGAAAGGCTTACTGAAGGTCTGCTTTGGCAGCGACCAGAACGCCTTTGTTGGTGCGCGCCAGAAACGCTTCCATAATCTAATGGGCTTAGTTGCGATGCGATGTGGCAGATCCTTCAAGTAGTTATCCCACAGATCATTGCTCTCATGTTCAACGCGGGTATTGCACACCGAACATGTTGTAGAAACCAGCAAACGTCCGGCGTAAACAAGTTCATGTACCGTTTCTGTGCGGCAGTGAGCACAGTTAAGTTCAGCTTCTAAGACTTCTTTACTCAATCTTTGTACCCCCTTCGTGCTAGAACATGTTCTGCAATTGCTAAATCTTGCGGATAAGTAATCTTCACATTGGAAACATCTGCTGTGATGGACACAGTCTTAACAGTTGGAAAATACTTTTCCATACAAGCCGCAGTGTCGGTTCCGGCAAAGCCATCGAGAGCGGCGCTGTTATACGCCTGTAGCAATTGCTGTGCGACAAAACCCTGCGGTGTTTGTACACGCACCACTGTATCGCTGCGAGCTGTGTCCATTTCGCGAGCATCAACGGCGATTGTAGGAATTGCACCTCCGTGACGATGAGCCGCCTCAGCTATTTCCACAAAGAGCGCAGGAGTTGCAAGTGGGCGTGCACCATCATGAATGAGAACAACCTCAATCTCACCTGCTGTAATCGCTGGTGCTAAGTGCTGAAGGGCGTTGTACTCACTCTCGTGACGGGTAGCGCCTCCGTAAACAATTTCCACATCAACTCCTCGAACCTCACGTTCTAAGGTCGCACGGGCCAATTGTTCATCATCTGGGTTAATTACCAGGATGGTTCGGCCATGCTTAAAGTTTTTTGAGGCGTTAACAAGTGATCTAGAAATAATGCGTCGACCGCTTAATGGTAACCAGACCTTGTTGGTGGTGTGGCCAAAACGAGTTCCAGAACCTGCTGCCAGCACAACGAGCGCGGCTTTGATTCCTGACTTCATGGGCGCAATTGTGTCATGCTTGTGCGCATGGTGTGGTGGCGGAAAAAGTTGAGCGCGCAAGAGAAAGCTGCCGAGATCATCGCTAAAAATAAGGCAAAGCAGGATCGTAACGGTGGAATCTTTACCGAACTACAGGAAAAGAAGCGACAGGATTTAGGTCTGCATCCAACGCTGCGTCCAGAGCCAAAGGTGGTTCGAGATAAGGAGCGGAAAGACCCGCTAACAAAACGTCAACGGGCGCTTTTAGAGGAGTTAGGGCTTAACCCTAATACTAAAAAAGATGATGGAGATAAAAATCAAGAGGCGTAGGTTAGCCCTAACGCATCCTGCTCTTTGCGAAGTTTCACAATCAGTGAATCTGCCTTTAACTCAACATGATCGTAAGTAAGTAGTTCACCCACACCAATTGGCTTGATGATCTTTGCACCCGCGACCAATCCAATCGGAACTAAGTTGTCCCGCTTTGCATCAAGTGCGTTATCTGCATAACCACGGACTGTGTAACCACCAATTCCATCAATAGTGTCCCCAACAGCTAAATTCTTCTTAGTCATACAAACAACCTCAGCTGTTAAATGTGGTGCAAACAAAGATGATTCGCGATCCAAGATTGCGCGGTAGACAGTAATTGGCGCTTCAACTGATGCCAAATGGTATGGACGGTACAACGCAAAGTACGGTCCAGGGCCCATTGATAGGTAGCTCATCTCATGTGCGATGTATGGATCGTTGTGGCGAACAACAACAAAAACTCCTGGTGCAACATCGCCGGTGCAGTAATCAACAACACCTGGGCGATCTAAAACTCCACCATCTGCTTGGAGTGCAAAGGTATCTTGCAAAGTTTTTACAGATGATGCTGGTCCATACATGCCACGCTTTGAAAGCTGCAAACCAGTTGTGTTGGCAAGTGCCACCATTTCAGTCATGGTCTTGGAACCATCGGTAAATGAGCACAACATCTTGGGATTCATCTTCTTTTTAATTGCAGTCTCTTTAACAGAGTCTGGATTACTCAAAGGCTCAAAGGGATTGTTCTTGCCCTTACCAGCACACACAATTTCAAAGTTAAGATCACGTGCGTAATCAACCAAAACCTTGGCCTCCACCGGCTCATCTCCGTGGCAAACCGCATACACAACACCATTGTCCTGCGCGATCTTATGCATCAGCGGCCCGATAGTTACATCCATTTCCACGTTAAGGACGGCAACATCTTTTTTAGCTAACAAAGATGAATGAGTGATGCGCGCACCAATATCTGGAATGCCGGTTCCTTCAACAACTACATCTACCGGCAATTCAGAGACGATCTCAGAGTTAGAAGTTCCGGTGTGCTTTCCGGCAAGAATCGCCTTTGTCAGCACATCCTTATCATCACTAAAAACAATGTCTGTGATGCCAAGGTCTGCGTAAACAATCTTGATCCGCTCTGGATCGATATCGATTACAACAGAAAGTGCGATGCCATCCATATGTCCTAGTTGGTTGCCAAAACCACGGCCCATCTGGCCTGCACCAACTAAAGCGATGCGTGTATCGCGGCCAATCTTCTGAGCGTGCTCTCGTAAACGAGTTGAGTAAGACACCGTGAACTCTTTTCTAAGGTTGTGAGATCACAGTTAAGCGATCTCCGATTTTTACAACTGGAAGCGACACTGCTTCAACATTTACATCTCCGGGCATTTCCGGCTCTGTAAGCCCATTTGCCTTCAGATCTAAATGGCCAAGATTTAAAAGATTGTCGCTAGCCACAGAGCCAACGGCTAGAACGTTGTATGTGTTCTGCGCCAAAGTGATTCTGTCTCCAACTTGTGGTGCTCGGATTTGCACATCTGGAGTATGAATTATTGAAAACTCATGTAACTCAGCAGGTGCGTTTTGCCCAAAAAAGACAAGGACGCCTTGTTCGGCAAAATCCGGTACTAACTCTCCAACAGCTGTGACTGTTGTTGAGTAAACAATTTCTGACAAAGATTTACTTTTCTACGACGTTGTCTGGCTTTACACCTGAGACAAAAAGTTCTGGGGTAATAAACATTGCAAGTGGGCCAGCTGGGCTGGTTGCGTGAATATCAACTGTTAATACCTTCTTCATTGGGTACACACCAACTCGGGCTGTTCCACCGCAGTCGATAACTGCAACTGCGATCTTGTCGAATGGAACGCTGCTCTTGAAACCATCAAATGGTGTTCCGCCTGTTAGCTCTGCAATGCGAGCTGCTACTGGGTGAATTCCACCGCCAGTAACTGAATAAATGTATGGACGATCATCTGTTGGAGTAATTGTCAAAGGTCCACCCCAACCACCTTTACCTGCAGATACAACTACTGATTTGTAAGCGCCCATTTTTCTCTCCTTAGATTGTTCTTTTCATGAATATTACTTGTTGGAGTATTAAACCCCAAGGTGTAGTTGCCCACACCTTGGGGTTTAAAGTCACTACTACTTGCTGTAGAGGCCGAAGCTTGCGAAGTAAGCGATGACAACTGATAGAGGACCAGTGATCAAACGGCTAAAGAGAACCGCTGGAACACCAACTTCTACAGTCTCAGGCTCTGCTTCACCGAGAGCAAGACCTACAGGGATAAAGTCGCAACCAACCTGTGGGTTGATAGCAAACAACGCTGGAAGTGAGTATTGAGCAGGGATGGTTCCCTTACCAATCTCAACACCAAGAAGTGTTCCAACGATTTGTGCAATTACCGCTCCTGGTCCAAGCAATGGAGAGATAATTGGAATCGCACAAACAACTGAGATAAGTAGCAACCCTGGAAGAGTTGATGCAGATCCCTTAAGTCCCTTAGCAATCCAGTCACCAACACCAGTTGTAAGAATCAAACCGATGATGAATGAGATGAACGCCATAAATGGGATGACGTTGCGAATTGTGGTGTCAACCGCATCGCGACCTGCCTGATAGAGAGTTCCTACTACTCCACCGACAGAACGACCGATCTTAACGATGAGATTATTGATTGCGCTCATGTTATGCACCCTTCTTTATCATTCGGGCGGTGATTAGTTCAGTAACTATTCCGCGAATGAATATAACAACTAGACCGACTAGCAAGTAACGAACAGCTAGGTCACCAAGACCATAACCGAGTTGCTGAATACCTGTTGCGATACCTACATAGACGAAAAGCTCGCCTGGGTTTGCATGAGGGAAAATACCCAAAATTGGGTGAACAAATGAAACCGCTGAGTCATAGAACGCTGGCTTGAAGCGTTCTGGTAAAAAGCGTCCCATTGTGTATGCCATTGGGTTTGTAAGCATGAATACTGCAACAAATGGGAGAACGATGTAACGAACTGGATACCACTGGATACCAGGACGTGCAGCTGCTCTTCCAAGGCCTTCGATCTTTTCCGCACCGATCAAACGAACAAGTGCGTTTACTGCAGTAAGCAAAACGATAAGAGTTGGAAGAATTCCGCCCATTAGTGAGAGAAGAACTTCACCACCCTTATTGAAGACTTTTATGAAGTCTTCAGCTGCTGTAGCTAGGACGCCGAGAAAGCCGTCCTGCTTTTCAACCGTTACATCTGCTGATAGAAGAATCAGAGATTGTAGGTTCAATGCACACCTCCTAAGTGTTTTATGGCTGGTTGTACAACCTTTAAATGACCACCCGTACGGATTGTTTGGTCATTACTCTCCACCAGCTTTGACCCGCTCAAAGTGATCAAGAATGTATTGAGCGCTACTTTTGGCAGCCTCTTGTACCTTCTTCTTCTCACCTTCAGCTACTCGGTCGCCCGAAGCGATCTCATTGATGGAGAATCCTGTGTATGCGCTCAACTGTTTGGAGCGCGCAAAGACGGTAAAGCCCCGAAGGACCATTCCATCTTTGACGATGCCGTTGTCATCGGCTGTTAATGCGACAAATGCGCGACCACCTCGATAACGGCGACCACCCATGCCTACCGCCATAACCCCTTGCTTGCGCAGGGCGCGGATATCATCTTGAAAAATCTTTGATTGCTTGTATGCAAACCACAATTGGAAAAGCCACATGATGCCGATGAGAATAAATAACTTGCCTAGATTGCTCACGCGCTCTTCACCGCCGTTGGTTGAAGTGACTTAATGACAGAGTTAGCACACGCTAAGTCCACTATTAGGGTATCGATTAACCCTGCTCGAGCAGCCCCAACCACGCCCAAAACCTTCTCGGCACCGGCGGCTACCCCGATTACACGCGGGATATTTTTGATCTCATCCAGGGTCAATCCGATGACTCGGGCATCGAGCGCCGCCGACAACGGGGTGCCGTCCTTCTTGTAGAAACGGGCGGCGATGTCGCCGGCGTACTCCTTCACCAATTCATCCCGTTGTGCCTTTGGGTTCTTGAACTCTTCAAAGACCATTTCACTTGATGAAGATCCTGCAGATCCAATTCCAACCAGGGCCACATGGGCTGTGCGAGCCAGGCGCAAAGTCTTAGCGATGCTCTCTTCTTCGAGCAAAGAGTCACGAGTCTTTGCATTACTGACAATGACCGGGGATAAGAAAGGTACAAATTGTGCGTTCAGGTTCTTTGCCAAGTTGCGGCCCACCTCTTCAGCGCTCACCGAGGTATTGACTGATGAGAGCGATCCCATCAACTGGGTGACCTTGAGTCCTGACAAAGTCTCGCTGTGGGTATTTACAACAGCTGCTTCTAATCCACGACCCCACGAGATTGCAATTGTTTGGTTATCGCGCAGGTGCTTCAACAGCGCGCTCGCAGCTGCACGACCTACGGTGTTTAGGGTTAAATCATTTGATTCGCTAGTAATTACCTGCACATCTTTGATGTTTAAAAGCTCTGCTAACTGTGCCGATAGCGCCTCATGCTTATGTGTTGGAGAAACAATTTTGATTTCAACAAAACCTAAACGCTTTGCATCTGACAACATTCGCGAAACATTGGAACGTGAGGTATTGAGCTTTGAAGCGACTTGATCCTGTGAGTAGTGGCCTTCGTAATACAGGCGTGCTGCGCGAAGGATTAGCTCTGCCTCGCGCTGTTTCACTATCGTCACATCCGTTCAATTGTTGAACATTTGGATTAGTGTGCTGTGACCTACCCCATGAAATCAAGCACATTTGTGAAATTATTTATAACAATTAAAGGCCGAGATTTACCAGTTCAGATAGGTGCTGTCGGGCTGAATTCTTAGCGTCCTGCGCTGTGTTTGCGGCGATTGCGACATTACCAGCCAGTATCAATTGTTGTACAGAATGTGCGGTTATCGCTTGCGCAACGTCGGTAAGTGTGGCGACACTGCACGAAAGTGAAGATACTCCCAAACCAATGAGTACCGAGGCCAACGCCGCATCTGATGCAGCTTCACCACAGACACCGACGGGGGTGTTGTTTTTTACTCCGGCTTGTGCGACTTGGTGAACGGCACGCAACAGCGCCGGCTGCCATGGATCATTAAATCCGGCAAGCGGTGCCGATTCACGATCTGCAGCATGTAGGTACTGACCTAAATCATTTGTACCAATAGAAACAAAGTCACACACCTTGGTGATTTCATCAGCATGGAAAATCGCAGCCGGTACTTCAATCATTACCCCAGCCTTGGTTAAACCATATTCGCGTGCCATCGAAACAAATGCTGCAGCTTCACCGGGCAGGGTAATCATGGGTGCCATTACCCAGACTTCAGCCTGTGTAACCTTTGCAGCGTTGGCGATCGCTTGCAACTGTGTGCGCAAGAGATGTTCATGTCCAAAGATTGTTCTGTAACCACGCACACCAAGTGCTGGATTTGGTTCATGATCAAAGTTAATAAATGCCATTGGTTTGTCTGCACCGGCATCTAAAGTTCTAATCACAACCTTTTGTCCAGCAAAGGGTTGGAACAGTTGTGTGTAGATCGCGGTTTGTTCCTGCAGCGTTGGTGCATCGTTGCGATCGAGGTACAAAAGCTCGGTGCGCAGTAAACCAACACCATCAGCACCAGCAGCAACTGCTGCAACGGTGTCCTCTATTCGACCGATGTTTGCATAGATGGGAATAGCTGTTCCATCTGTTGTCACATAACCATCGGCAGAGCGGGTTATAACCCTTGATTTACGGGCTTTAATCTTCTCGATAGTTGTTGCAATCTGGGCTTTTAAAGCAAGATCTGGGTTAAAGGTAACTTGCCCATTTGTTGCATCCACTGCAACGGTTGAACCTGCATTTGTTTGCGCAGCCGCTACGACTCCAGCGCAGGCAACTACCGCTGCGATTCCATTCGATCTGGCAATGATTGCGGTGTGACTTGTGGGTCCACCACCTGCGGTAACAATCGCCAAGATCTTGTCAGTTTCAAGATCTGCGGTATCTGCAGGGCTTAAGTCTTGTGCGATCAATACAGTTGGAACATCAAAGTGTGGAATCTCTGGGTAGGCAATTCCTGCGAGCTCGCATAAAACTCGATCTCGAATATTTGCAACATCACTGACACGCTCTGCCAAGTAACCACCTGATGCAGCAAGGAGTTCCTGAAAAACTTCAGTTGCCTTCACCATGGCATAACTTGCTGTGTGACCACTTGCAATAAAACCCGCTGCTTCTTCCGCGATCGCAGGATCAGTAGCAATCTCGGCAGTTGCCAACAAAATTTCTTGGAGCTCACCAGTTGTTCTGGCGGCACGAGCAGCTAGATCTAATCCAACATTTTTGATCGCCAAGTTAAGGGCATGACCTTCTGCCTCAAAACTTTGGTGTGATGGCTGACCAGATGGAACTGGAATGTTTGTATTTAAAAGAAAGTAAGGACCAACAGCTGCACCAGAACTTGCAGGTATGCCACTGAGTGTTGTCACTATCAATCCTTTAGTTGAGCGCTTCTACAAAGAAGCGACGAGGGCATCGAGCAGTAGTGCACCATCATAAAAGTCACAGAAGTTCAGATCAATAGTAAGTGAAATATTCTTTGATGATTGGCTGTCATAACCAATAGTTACTGAAGTGATTTGGTTGGGAAATAACAGCGGGGTAGCAGAGCTCATGGAGTAAGTGGTCAGATCAAAGACAGTTGTGGTTGCCCCTGAAAGCATTGCTACAGGCACCTTTCCGTTCTTTGCCGCATCGGTGGTGGATGCAACGAGTGCTCTTAAATCATCGAGGCTGGCCTGATCTGGATCTCTAAATACCGGCAATGCACTTCCGTACTTAGATTCAATAATCAAAGCAACACCGATATGTTCATGGGCTGCCAGATCTGGACGCCCACGTAAAACTTTGGCCCATGCTGCAATAAATGAAGCGTGATCAAAGTGTGCGGTGACTTGTCGATTAAATGAAGCTTGTGCAATTGCGCGGGTCATTTCAATTCCCTTTGCGATCAGAGCTTTGTTTGCCGCTTGTCGCTTAACAATTGCAGGATCTAATTGTGCGCCGTTGACATCCTGCATCGTGATGGTGCGATCAGGACCGGTTGGATTCACGGTGCGCAGATCAATCCCGCGGTTAGCCGCTTCAACGCGAGCTTTTGGAACAGCTTTAACATTGGTATTAACAATTATTGGTGCTGCTGCAACAACATTTGCCTCAACACTGGGTGCAGGTGTTGCAACTTCAACCCCCGCAACGGGTTGATCATCATCTCCAAAATCAAAGGCCATCACCTCGGTTTCAGTGAGCATGATTAAAACCGGTTTACCGATCTCGACAACTGCGCCAGGGGCTACTACGAGGGATTCGATAACACCATCTGCCGGTGCCTCAACCTCCATGTCGATCTTGTCTGTCATTACTTCAAATAAAACATCACCACTTTTTACCTGGTCACCCACTTTGACATGAAAGTTAATCAACTCCCCGGTCTCCATGGTCATACTCATCTTCGGCATGACAACTGGATATTTGAAACTCATCGCCAGTTCTTAACAATCTCGCGAGCTGCAGATTCAATATCCTCGATTTGTGGAACGGCGGCCTTTTCCAGCTGAGGTGCATATGGAATCGGAATATTCATGCCCGCTAGCCGCTTAATAGGTGCAATCAATGAGCCAAATGAGGAAGATCCAGCCATTTGTGCAATGACCTCATTAATAAAGCCTGCCTGTGCTGGACCTTCTTGCACAACCAACAAACGACCGGTTTTTTCAACTGATTCAAATACAGGTTGCATATCGAGCGGCGAAATTGTGCGCGGATCGATCAAGGTAATAGAAATACCTTCAGCTGCTAACTTCTCTGCAACTTCGTATGACTTGTTGACCATAATGCCGGTTGCAACGATTGTTAAATCCTTACCTTCGCGGACAACCTTGGAAACTCCAAGCGGAATTCGGGTTGCACCTTCCGGAACTGGATCGCGACCAGGAATCTTGTACAGCAGTTTGTGCTCCAAGAAAATAACTGGGTTTGGATCATCGATTGCTGCTAGCAACAAACCCTTGGCATCGGCAGGGTTTGATGGAACAACCACCTTTAAACCTGGAACCGATGCAAACCATGGTTCTAGGTTTTGCGAATGCTGCGCTGCAGCTCCGGTACCTGAACCTTGTGGTGTCCGTAAAACCATAGGTACATGCAAAGCACCACCTAACATGAAGTGAATCTTTGCCGCTTGGTTTGCAATTTGATCCATTGCTTGCGCAGTGAAATCTGAAAATTGAATTTCAACTATTGGACGCATACCTGATAACGCTGCACCAACGGCTGCACCAACAATTCCAAGTTCTGCAATGGGAGTATCTAAAACCCGCTCTGCTCCATAACGGTGGTACATATCGCCAGATACACCAAAGGCACCACCATAAATTCCAACATCCTCACCCAGTAAGAAAACCTCTGGACGTTCATCAAAGGCGATAGACATGGCTTCGCGCACAGCTTCAGCCATCGTTAACATGCGATCGCTCATGCTGTCACCGCCTTAAAAACAGCGTCTAATAGCCCTGATGGCTCTGCAGCTTCAGCCTTGACCGACTCATTAACCGCAGCTTTAATCGCTTCGATGGCATCATTTTGAATCGCATCGCATTGTTCCTGCGTTAACAACTTTGCCTCAATTGCACGAGCAATGAACTTTGGAATTGGATCTTTGGTGCGCCACTCTTCGATCTCTTCTTTAGTACGGTACAAATTCTTATCTGAACGAGAATGTCCCTTCCAGCGATAGGTTTCTGCGATGATCAAGGTTGGACCTTCACCTGCTTTTGCGCGGTCAACAGCGGCTTGTGCAACTTCATACACTGCAACAACATCATTGCCATCTACATTGACACCTGGAATTCCATAACCTTTACCGCGATCTGCCAAGTCATCAATTGCAAAAGCCTTTGCGGTAGATGATGACATGCCATAACCATTGTTTTCGCAGAACAAAATCATCGGCAATTTCCAGATGGCAGCCAAATTTGCAGCTTCATGGAAAGCACCTTCATTCATCGCTCCATCGCCAAAGAAGGAGACAGCAACGGTTCCGCGCTTCATCATCTTTGATGCAAGAGCTGCACCTGCGGCAATGGGTATACCGCCACCAACAACTCCATTTGCACCAAGGTTTCCGGTTTCAACATCTGCAATATGCATCGAACCACCGCGACCACCGCAGTAACCGATCTTTTTACCAAGTAACTCGGCGATCATGCGGGTTAAATCAGCACCCTTTGCAATGCAATGTCCATGTCCACGGTGGGTTGAGGTAATTTGATCCTGCAGGGTCAGTGCCATACACATTCCAGTTGGTGCTGCCTCTTGACCAATAGAAAGGTGCATCGTTCCATGCATCATTCCGCGGCCAAATAGATCTTCAACCGCCTCTTCAAACTTACGAATTCGCCACATATACAAAAGGGCGTGCCGGGCATGCTCCGGTGAAGACAGTGGATGTCCCATCAAAAGAGGGTTCGCGCTCATATTCCAACTTTCACATTTGTGCAGCAGGTTGAATAGATGTTCATATTAAACACCACTCTCAGTGCGGTTACGCTACGGGGTATGAAGGAGTTTCGCTCAGTGGTCGCAGCGGCTGTAGGTCTGCATGCTCGCCCAGCAGCACTCTTCGCCTCAACGGCCAAGGGATCGGGAGATGTTGTGCGCCTTGCAAAGATCGTTGATGGACAGGCAACACCTGCCGTTGATGGCGCAAGTGTTCTTCGCGTTATGACGCTGGGAGTCAAGTGTGGGGATGAAGTAGTTGTAACTGTTGAAGGTGCAACAGAGGATGAAACAATCGCAAAGCTTCAGCAGATCGTAGAAAGTAATGATCATTGATTTCTAAACTACGAACCGGAGTCGGGGTCGATGTTCACCAATTTGGCGAGACCGGCCCATGCGCGCTCGCAGGATTGCAGTGGCCCGATGTACCGCGTCTACTTGGTCACTCCGATGGTGATGCTGCGGTTCACGCACTGTGCGATGCGGTTTTATCTGCCTGTCAGTTAGGTGATGTCGGAACATTTTTTGGTGTTGACACACCTGAGATGGTTGGTGCATCCGGAGTTGCAATGATTGAAAGGCTTCGTGATTTTGTAACTGCAAAGGGTTTTATTATTAATAATGTTGCCTTGCAGATTGTTGGCAATCAACCAAAGATCACACCACGTCGCGAAGAAGCACAAAGCGTTTTAAGTGCCGCCCTTGGTGCTCCAGTATCTGTTGCTGCAACAACATCTGATCAAATGGGATTTACCGGCCGCGGTGAAGGAATCTATGTGATCGCAAATGCTTTGGTTCAGGTGCCATGAGTTTGCATTTGTATGACACCGCAACACGTGAAGTAAGCGAATTTAAATCACTGGAACCCGGAAAGGTTTCAATCTATGTGTGTGGTGCAACGGTTCAAGCAGCCCCACATATTGGCCATGTTCGAAGCGGCGTTAACTTCGATATTTTGCGACGCTGGTTATTAAAGCAGGGATACGCAGTCACTTTTATCCGCAATGTCACCGATATTGATGACAAGATCTTGCACAAGGCGGTCCATGAAGAAATGCCGTGGTGGGCGTTGGCTATGAAGTACGAACGGATCTTTTCTCAAGCTTATGCAGCGCTTAATGTGATGCCTCCGACCTACGAACCACGCGCAACCGGACACATCACCCAGATGGTTGATTTGATGCAAACCCTGATTGAAAATGGCGCGGCATATGCACCAGGTAATGGTGATGTGTACCTAGAGGTTCGCAAATTAAAGCGTTATCTCACTTTGTCACGTCAACATTTAGATGATTTGCAACCTGCAGCCGATGCTGATGAAACCTACAAAAAAGATGTTCGTGACTTTGCCTTATGGAAAGCGGCAAAGCCCGGAGATCCATCATGGCCAACTCCATGGGGAGCAGGTCGTCCTGGTTGGCACTTGGAATGTTCTGCAATGGCACATGCATACCTGGGCGAAAAGTTTGATATTCACGGTGGTGGATTGGATCTGGTTTTCCCTCACCATGAAAATGAGATTGCACAATCAGAAGCTGCAGGTTTTGGTTTTGCGCAACGTTGGTTACATAATGCATGGGTAACTCAATCCGGTCAAAAGATGTCAAAGTCTTTGGGTAACACTTTGCAGGTTCATGAAATCTTAAAGATTGTTCGCGGGATCGAACTTCGTTGGTATTTAGGTGGAGCCCATTACCGTTCAATGCTCGAATACTCACCAGAGGCTTTACAAGAAGCTGCAACAAACTTTCGTCGTATTGAAAACTTCTTAAATCGTGCAACCGAGGTTTTAGGTGCAAAGCCAACACCAACTTTAAGTGATGCCTTTACCGCAGCGATGAATGATGACTTGGCAGTGCCTGCAGCACTTGCAACGATGAGCGAAAATCTTCGTATTGGAAATCAAGCGCTGACAGATAATGACACCGCAGCGATCTCTGCTAACGCTAATGAAATTCGTGGTGGACTTGAAGTATTAGGTTGTGATCCATTTGATGCCGCTTTTGCAAAATCTGATGGATCAGATCTATCAGCAATCCTTGATGGAACAATTAAATTGGCTTTGGCAGAGCGTGCAGCTGCCCGTGAGCGTAAGGATTTCGCAGCCGCTGATGCCATCCGTGATGGCTTGTACGCTTTAGGAATTACAATTGAGGACACTGCTCAAGGACCTCGCTGGTCTATCAATTAATAACTGAAACGAGATCTGATCATGGCTGGCAATTCATCCCGAAAAGGCGCTATTCGCCAATCAAAAAAGGGGCCCTCTGCCGGCACTGGTGGAAACAATAAGCGACGACTTGAAGGAAAAGGTCCAACTCCAAAGGCCGAAGACCGTCCATATCATGCAGCTGCAAAGCGCAAAAAGGCTGCTGAGAGGAAAGAGACCCGTTCAACTCGTATGCCAAAGGGTGATCGTCCACGTGGTGAAATCGTTGCCGGACGTAACGCGGTTCTTGAAGCGCTGCGCGAAAGTGTTCCAGCGACGGAGTTGTTAGTTGCACGCAGTATTGATGTTGATGATCGCGTTGCCGAAAGCTTAAAGCTTGCACTGCATCAGGGTTTACAGATTCGTGAAGCACACCGGGCTGAAGTAGAAGGTATCTCACCTAACAGTCAAGGAATCATTCTTGCAATTAAGCCATTTCAGTACTCAAGTTTTGAAGAGATCATGGAACGCGCAAAGCATCCATCTTTAATTGTGGCACTCGATGGTGTTACAGATCCTCGTAACCTCGGAGCGATTATTCGCTCAGCTGCAGCATTTGGTGCTGCAGGTGTCATCATGACGCAACGTCGTGCAGCAACAATGACAGCCTCTGCTTGGAAGTCATCTGCAGGAGCGGCTGCACGTTTGCCGATCGCTCAGATTACAAACCTTGCCCGTACAATTGATGCAGCAAAAAAAGCTGGAATGTTTGTTGTAGGTCTTGATGGAGAATCAGATGAGATTATCAGTAACATGAAGGTGGCAACTGAGCCTTTAATGGTGATTGTTGGATCAGAAGGCAAGGGTCTTGCACGATTGACCAAGGAAAAGTGTGATCTCGTAATCTCAATTCCAATAAGCGCATCAACTGAATCTCTTAACGCAAGTGTTGCGACCTCAATCGCACTCTTCCACATAGATCAGCAGCGCCGCGCAAAGTAGGTAAATGTCAGTGAAATACAACCGTTTTATCGCTATTGGTGATTCATTCACTGAAGGTATGTGTGATGAGAAAAAGTATGGCCAGTACCGTGGATGGGCTGACCGTGTGGCCGATGTTATGGCGGCGAATCAACCTGGTTTTCAATATGCAAACCTGGCAATTCGCGGAAAGTTGCTGAGGCAGGTTGTAGATGAGCAGTTAGATGCTGCGATCGCACAAGTTGTAGATAAGACAACGCTGGTTTCATTTCACGCAGGTGCAAATGATGTTATTCGCCCTAAGTACAACCCCAATGTGACTTTGCCGTTGTACGCCGAAGCTGCGCGAAAGGTTGCAGCTTCAGGTGCCACAGTTATGTTGTTTACCGTTTTAGAAGATAGCGGTAGCGAGGGACGTTTAGCAGAAACCTGGAAGGCACGCTTTAAGGATTTCAATGAAAATGTGCGCGCAGTTGCAGAAGAGATTGGCGCAATCTTGTGTGATGCAAATGAAGAACAAGCATTTAAAGATCCACGATTCTTAGCATTTGATCGTCTGCACTTAAACCCAATGGGTCATGATCGAGTTGCTCAAGCAGTCTTAGAAACAATTGATCTTCCTTTTGATCCATCATGGCGCCGACCTTTGGCACCAGCAGAACCGATGCATAAGTTGGTAAAGATCGCGATTACAACTGTGTGGTTTGCAACCTTTGCACTGCCATGGATGTGGCGACGGGCACGAGGCAAATCATCAGGAGATGGTCGTACCTGTAAATACCCAATAGCAATCAATTGGCCACTTACTCACTTAGATTAGGCACAATTGCAGTACAACTTTTAAATCGAGGTTACTGTCCACTCCCAAGTATGAACACCAGTTTTAATTAAGTACTTATCTAAAGTATCTGGACCACATGATGCGGTTCCAACTCCACGGTGCGCAGAATCAATGTGAACCACTGTGTTTCCACATGGAACAACCTCAACATCATGCGTGGAATCAGCTAAATCCTCATCTCTGTTGGGGGTTACCGATACCTGAGCCGGCTTGCCCATTACAAAACGCAGACCATTTCCTTGCGTATTTACAAGCTCAAACCAACGAACCGCTGTATGTCCACCATTTTCTTGTGGTCGAACATATGGAATGTATTGAGCAGCGACAGTTGAAATATACCGACCAATGCGTCCAATCCTGCGATCCGGATAAGTTTCATGTGGACCCGTTCCAAAGTAAACCAGTTCATTGAGCGAAGCATCTAATTCAAACAGTGTTCCAACACGTGCCAAGTCATTAAAGGCTTTGGGAACATTTACAGACTCCTTTACCTTAAATCCATCAACAACCGGTGTGATTACCTGTGTGTGCTTGAAGTTAACCCCAGTGCTTGTCTGCCAGGTATTTGTGATCTTGATTGCGGAATTTGAATGCTGAACTAAACAATCGGTGCGTGAAATTTCGCGAACGCCGTAACGCTCCCACTTAGCTGCAATATGTCCGATACGATCATTATCCGTTGGTGCACGCCACAATGACACTGATGGTGCGACGATTCCGTAAGGCAAAATAATCTGACCGTGCTCATCGACAACATCACCTAGCTCTTTAGCTTTTTTTGCCGGCAGCAAAGCTTGTGAAGGTAGAGCGATTTGGCTCCAGCCAACTTCAGACATCGGCAATGCCCATGGAGTACTTGAAATACAAACAAGTGAGAAGTTAATAAAGCGTTCCCCACGTGATGTTCCCTTAGCTAACTTTTTCGAACTGACCTTAAAGTTAACACTCTTACGTGGTGCAACCTTGGGAAGTTTTACAACTCCGCTATCTAATATCTCGCCATCACAAGTGATGTTCCACTGCAATTGATATTCACCAAGATCCTTGAAGAAGTGCTTGTTGAATACCTTAAATTGTCCAGTTGCAGCCTTAACGCCAGTAATTACTACAGGGGCCGCTAGTGCTTTAAATTCATGCATGGCAGGCTTCGGGGTGCGATCTGGAAAGACCATTCCATCGCAGCAGAAGTTTCCATCATGCTTCACTTCGCCGTAATCGCCACCGTACGCGTTGCGCTTGGTGCCATCTGCAAGTGTTTGAACAGGACCGTGATCCCACATCTCCCAGATAAATCCACCTTGCAAACCACGGGTTGATTCAATCGCCTCCCAGTATTCAGCCAAGGTTCCGTTGCTGTTACCCATCGCATGCGAGTACTCGCACATAATCAAGGGACGATCAGCCTTTGCTGACTTTGCGTACTCCTTGATTGCGTTAACAGTTGGATACATCGGTGCGATTACATCGGTGAGTGAATGACTTCCCATCCAGTTTCCTCGGATGCCACCTTCATAATGCAGTGGACGTGATGGATCAAAGCTACGAGCATATGCAGCAGCGGCTTCATGATTGTTACCAGCACCAGATTCATTTCCGAGTGACCACATAACAACTGATGGATGATGAATATCGCGCTGCACCATGCGACCTACACGATCAACAAATGCAGTTAAATACTTTGTGTCATTACAAATAGAAGAGATAAATGCATGTGATTCGATATTTGCTTCACCGACTACATAGAAACCTAATTCATCGCAAAGATCTAGAAAAGCTGCATCATTTGGGTAATGGGATGTGCGCACAGCATTGAAGTTCCAGCGCTTAAGCTCTAGCAAATCCTGTCGCATGTCATCGCGGGTAAGGGCACGTCCGGTAAATCTATTGAAGTCGTGGCGATTGATTCCGTAAAAAATAATTGGTTGACCATTAACTAAAAAGTCCTGGCCCTTAATGACTATAGAACGGAAACCAATACGTTGTTGTGAAACTTCAATAACAACACCGCTGGGATCAAGTAATTCAATGTGCAGGGTATAGAGATTCGGAGCCTCAGCAGACCAAGGATTTACCTTTGGAATTCGAGTGTTTAGCTGCACCTTGCCGTGTGGCCAAGGCTCATTTTCCATGATGGCAGCCTTGGCATCGGCAGGAATATTTCCATGCCAATACTTTCCGTGGAAGTAATCATCACTGCGCTTTTTCAGGTTCGCATCACGTTCTGTCCACTTAGGTGAGGTGAAGTTCTTAATAGTTTTTTCAAGATTTGCGCTTTTAACTTTAGGGAGCTCGGTAATAGATGCGCGGAGGGTATAACCATCAGTAGACAGGTTATCCAGCGAACCTAAATCAGCTTCAATCGACAATGTTCCGGTTGTTCCATCTTTTTCCAGACCAGAAATGGTTTTGAATCGTTCGATGAAAACCTTGTTGGTTGCGTATAACTTTACTGAACGAGTGATTCCACCATGCCACCATTGATCTTGGTCCTCAATAAAAGTTGCATCAGACCACTTAGTGACATCAATTCGAACAACATTGTTGCCGCTCTTTACAAACTGCGTTACATCAAACTCGGCGGCAAGTCGTGAATCCTTGGTCATTCCAACTTCAACGCCGTTGATGTAGATCAAAGCAACAGATTCATACCCACCTAATTGAAGAACTACACGCTTATTTGACCAGCTTTTCGGTAACTCAAAATCTCTTTCATAGACACCAGTTGGATTTTCCGCTGGAACAAATGGAGGCTGTTCCGCAAATGGCATTTGCGTATTTGTGTAAATTGGCTTATCGAAAAATACATCAGATGATTCCTGCATTGTCCATAAACCTGGAACTGGAATTGATGCCCATCGCTTACCTAACTTTTCAGTTGGCTTATGCAACAACTGGAAGCGCCAGGTACCGTCCAAAGAGATCTGCTCAAAGTGCTCGATATTGAGCATCGGCAAACGGTTAACAGAGGTGGTCTCAGGGCTCATCCAATAGTTGTTGATCACGTGGGGAAGTCTCTCAGGAATTTCACCATTCCACACACGAGACGAGCGCGGTAACGCGGGGTTGGTTTAACCGCTGTCCTTATTACGATTACCTATTGTTCACACAAACAGGGGAGAATTTGGGCATGAGCATGGAACATCTGACCGACCGAGAGCTCAGTTGGCTCTCCTTCGATCAACGGGTTCTGGAGCTAGCTGAGGATGAGTCAACCCCATCACTTGAGCGGCTTCGATTTCTTGCGATCTCATCTTCAAATTTAGATGAGTTTTTCATGGTGCGTGTAGCAACTTTGATGAGCAAGATCGAGAATAATATTTCAGCTCCCAATGTAGCCGGACACCGTCCAAAAGAGCTTTTGAATTTGATCTCAACCAAGGTCAATGAATTAGTTACTCGTCAAAGCGCGGCCTTGCACAGAAGTATTTTGCCAGCTTTAAAGAGTGAAGGAATTGAATTTGTCACTTGGCAAGATCTTTCAGAGGCGGAAAGTCTTTATGTTGCCAAACTCTTTCAAGATCGAATTTTTCCAGTACTGACGCCGCTGGCTGTAGATCCAACCCATCCCTTCCCCTACATTTCTGGTTTGTCTCTTAACCTTGCCGTAATTGTTAAGAACCCAACAACTAATGAAGAGTTTTTCGCACGCGTTAAGGTTCCAGAAGTCTTGCCACGTTTTATTGCAACAGCAAAAATCGGATCTACCCGCTTCTTACCACTGGAAGATTTGATTGCAATCCACCTGCAAGAGTTATTCCCAGGCATGGTTATCGAAGATCACTACACATTCCGCGTAACCAGAAACCAAGATATGGAACTTGAAGATGAAGAAACAGAGGATCTACTTGTAACCCTTGAGCAAGAGTTACTACGTCGTCGTTTTGGCCCACCGGTTCGCTTAGAGATCGAAGCAGGTGTTGATGCAAAGTTGGTACAACAATTAGGACAACAACTTGGAATCGGTGAAGAAAACATCTTCCAAGTCCAAGCACCTTTGAATTTAACCTCGTTACACAAGATCGCAGATCTAGATTTCCCTGATCTGAAATTTGCACCATTCAGGTCCCGTACCGCCAAAGCGCTTTCAGAGGTCGAAAGCGGTGATTTAGAGATGTTTTTTGCAGCGATCCGCCAGGGCGAAATCCTGCTCCATCACCCATACGAATCTTTTACATCCTCGGTAGTTCACTTTTTACAAAACGCTGCTCAAGATCCTCAAGTTCTAGCGATCAAACAAACCTTGTATCGCACATCTGGTGATTCGCCAATTATCGAAGCACTTATCGAAGCAGCTGAAGCTGGCAAACAAGTAGTTGCAGTGGTTGAAATTCGTGCACGATTTGATGAACAAGCAAATGTACGTTGGGCGCGAAAACTAGAAGCTGCAGGCGTGCACGTTGTATACGGTTTGATGGGGTTGAAAACACACGCAAAGCTTTCTTTGGTTGTTCGTGATGAACCACAAGGTATTCGTCGTTACTGTCATATCGGAACCGGTAATTACAATCCAAAGACTGCACGTATGTACGAAGACCTAGGAATTCTCAGTGCAGATGTTGAGCTAACCGAGGATCTGACTCGACTTTTTAATCAACTTTCTGGATTCGCACCGCAATCAACTTATTCACGTTTACTGGTAGCGCCGCGTACTTTGCGTTCTGGATTGATTAAGAAAATTGATCGTGAAATTGACCATGCAAAGAATGGTCGACCATCCGGAATTCAATTTAAATTAAATTCAATTTTGGATGAGGGTTTTGTTGCCAAACTTTACGAGGCTTCGCAAGCTGGAGTCAAGATCGAATTATTGATTCGTGGTATCTGTGCCGTTCAACCTGGCATCAAAGGGATTTCAGAAAACATCACCGTTAAATCTGTGTTGGGCCGCTTCTTAGAGCACTCACGTATTTATCATTTTGTTAACGGTGGTGAGGATGAGTATTGGATTGGTAGCGCAGATCTCATGGGTCGAAATCTAGATCGACGGGTAGAAAGCCTTGTCATGATCTCTAGAAAAGAGCATGTCACCCGCTTGCAAGGCTTATTAGACCTTGGTTTATCAGCTGAAACTTCGTCATGGGAGCTTAAAGAAAAAACCTGGATTCGTAGCAAGAAAAAGGGTTTAAACAATGCGCACACTGTTCTCATCGACCACTATTCAAAGGATCGGTAAATGGATGTAATTCAAGCTGCAGGTGCTGTGATTTGGCGACGCCTTAGCGATGATTTAATCCAAGTAGCTTTGATTCATCGCCCACGTTATGAGGATTGGTCATTTCCAAAAGGCAAGGTTGAACAAGGAGAATCCGAGATCGCCTGCGCTTTTAGAGAAGTTGAAGAAGAAACCGGTTACCAAACCATTTTTGGTCCCGAATTGTGCAAAGTTGAGTATCCAGTTGGAGAAACAACAAAGACTGTTCGTTATTGGTCGGCAGAGGTTGTTGGCGAATCAAAAGGTGCTCGCGACATCACAGAAGTTGATCAAGTTATTTGGGTAACTGTTTCTGATGCTTACGAAAAGCTCTCTCGAGATGGAGATAAAGAGGTACTGAAGAACTTTGAAAAGTTCGGAACAGATACAACACCATTAATTTTGTTGCGACATGGAAAAGCTATTGCTCGCGAAGAATGGGAAGGTGATGATGGGGATCGTCCATTAGCGCTCTTGGGACAACAGCAAGCAAAGAGAATGCTTGCAACGTACCTCCCCTTTGGAATAACTGAGATTCATACATCTGATGCGGTTCGTTGTTACGAGACGGTGGTTCCTATGGCCCGTTCGTTACAGATAGACACTATTTATTGGAGTGAGTTAAGCGAGTATGCATTTGAAAAGGATAAGAAGGCAGCTGTTCGCGTAGTTCAAGAGATCATCGAAAGCGAAACGCGAGCAATCGTTTGTGGCCACAATCCGGTACTACCAGGAATGGTTGCAAAATTTATTGGAAAGAAGAGTTTTAAAGAGTTAGATCATGGATTAATGCCTGGTGAATCTTGGATTTTGCACCACCGAGATGGCGAAGTTGTTGCTATCGACTGGATGCCAGCTCCAGAGACTTAATCCTGTAGCCAATCTAAACGGCGCAGAACAATGCCTTCACGCAGAGCCCATGGGCATATTTCAACCTCATCAACATCTAATCGCTCCATGACCGCAAGAGCGACAATTCCACCCGCCACGATCTGTTGAGCTCGGCTATCCGATACTCCAGGAAGTTCGGTGCGGCTCTTATTATTCATCACGATTAACCTTGGAACCGCCGTCTCCAATGATTTCTTTTCTAGAAACTTTGGATTGTCTCCATACCAATGTGCGCAGATACGAGCCAAAGTTCTGAAGGTCTTGCTTGTCGCAACAAAATGATTCGCATCATGCGATCTCAAACTTTCAGGTATGGAATTCTTCAGCAGATCCTCAGCATGCTTTTCAAGGGCTCTAATTCCCTTGGATGTGTAAGGGTCGCTGCCCAAAAATTCGCGGGTAGATCGAGCAGCGCCAAGAGGTAATGACAAAGTTTCTTCGGGTAGCTCATTGATTCCACTTGCGATTTCTAAGGATCCTCCACCGATATCTAAAACTAATAACTTTCCTGCTGACCAACCAAGCCAACGTCGAACCGCTAAAAATGTCATCGATGCTTCATCATGGCCACCTAAGACTTGTAAATCAATTTCAAACTTTGTATTTATTTCAGCGATTATCTGTGAACCATTTTTTGCTTCTCGCAATGCAGAGGTTGCAAAAGCCAAGATCTCATCAGTTTGATTTTCGGCAGCATGTGCAACTGCCTCAGAAATTGCAGCATTGAGTAAATCAATTCCGGTTTTAGAAATCTCACCAGCTTCATTTAAATACTCTGTTAAACGAAGTTCAACTTTGTAATTTGTAGCTGGGGTAGGTCGTGCTCCTGGGTGTGCATCCATCACCTGAAGGTGGATGGTGTTTGAGCCCACATCAAGAACGCCTAATCGCATGTGGCCAACCTATCGGTGAGCGAGCCCTATCCCTTGGATTTTAAGATTTGGCTCTTGCCTGCCATAATTACGGCTGCTGTATTCGGGGTGACTCGAAGAGCAGGCCTCTCTAGCTCAGTGGTAGAGCAGCGCACTTGTAATGCGCAGGTCGTCAGTTCAATCCTGACGGGGGGCTCCAGATCTTTCGCAAGCCAGTACTACCTTTCCTCTGGAGGGAGTCAGCATGAGCAAGGATTCCTTTCCTTACGAATCATTTAAAGATGCACTTGAAGCAAATGATCAATACATAAAGACATTTAAATACTCAGAACTTACCGGCGTTGCCCAAAAGGGTTTAGCAATCGTCACCTGCATGGATTCACGGATTAATCCCTTATCAGTTGTTGGAATGCAATCGGGCGATGCAAAGATTCTCAGAAATGCAGGCGCACGAGTAACTGAAGATGTTTTACGTACCTTAGTTCTGGCTACATATCTCTTGGGAGTTAATCGGATTTTAATTTTGCCCCATACAAACTGTCGTATGGCACAGGTTGATGAAGCTGAAATCCATAATGAGATTGACTCCAAATATGGAATTGATACTTCAGAACTTGAGTTCAAAACAGTGAAGGATCAAACACAGGCCTTAATTGAAGATGTTGTGAGTGTGAGAAGCTATCCATTGCTCAATAAGGGTGTTTCGGTTGGTGGAGCAATTTATGATGTTACGACCGGAAAAATTACTCCGGTTGAGTGCTAATCGGATTTACTCTGCGATTTGGAACCATCGTTATTGGATAACTCAGATCCTCTAAAAACTGCATCATAATTGCAATAAACAAATCTGGTTTTTCCTTCACCAATGAGTGAGAAGTACCTGGAAGTATCGCCAACTGTCCTAGTGCTAAAGCCTGGTATAACTCCTGAGTGTGTTGTAAAGAGACCATGTCATCATCGCCGGAAACAACTAATACTGGGCATTGAATTTGTGCTAACTGCTGCTTGGAAATATCAGGCTCTTTCTCCCAAATTTCAAACATACGAGTTACCTTTTCCAGCAAGGTATGTGGAGCATCAGGTGAAATCAATGTGTACTCCGCTAAATCATCCTCTGAAACAGAAGGCTCACCCATCTCATAATCAATTCCTGAGTAATGGAAATTTCCACCAATAGAGATGACAGATTTCACTAAATCCGGGCGCTGGATGGCAACCATCAAAGCGATAATTGCACCATCTGAAGATCCGATTAAATGCGCGGGCTCTTTAACAATACTTTCTAGGTAAGCAATCGCTTCACGGGTTTGAAACTCAAAGTGCAAACTTCCGGGACGATCAGCGGTAAAACCGTGCCCAGTTCGATCATAAGCAAAGACATGAAAATCATCTTCAAGTGCGGGAACCAGTATGTAATCCCAACTAGCTGTTTTGCTTAAGCCACCGTGGAGCAAAACAACAGCTTCGCCATCATTTTCCCACTCGTAGCAGTACAAATCGTGCCCATCAACCTTTACATACTCAGGCATTAAACCGAATCCATGATGTGTCGATTACCTCGATCAAATGTTAAGTAGTTATAGGTCCAGTCAGCCATGGTGCCAATTTTGTTACGCCCACCCAACAGGTAAAACAGGTGAAGCCATAACCAGGCATACCACGCCGGAATTCCAGTCATACGGAATCTCTTCACTTCAACAATAGCTTTATGACGGCCGATTGTTGCCATGGAACCTTTGTCTATGTATTTGAAAGGCTTTAGATCATGTCCTTGGGTAAGTTTCTTGATCTGTTGTGCAACATGTCGACCTTGTTGCATTGCAACCGGAGCGACCATGGGCAACATACGGCCATTTTCTCCAATAAAGCCAGCGATATCGCCGATGGCAAAGATGTGAGGGTAATTCTTGACCTGTAAGGTATTTTCAACATCGATGCGAGTATTTACTAGTGGCAAATTCAATTTTGCACCTGTCGGCTCACCCTTTACTCCGGCAGCCCAAATTGTTACCTCTGACGGGATTGTGCCTCCATTACCGATATCAATGCTGCGCGGTTTAATCTCTTTAACAGCGGTATTCAAATGCACAGTTACACCAAGTTTTTCGAGATCTTCTTTGCCACGCGCAGAGAGCTTTTCGGAAAACATCGGCAAGATGCGCGGACCGGCTTCAATCAAATTGATCTTGATGTGTGCTGCCGCATGTGCTTGATCATGTTTTAAAGGACCACGGACTAGTTCGGCGAATGCACCTGCCATCTCAACTCCAGTGGGACCGCCACCAACCACAGAGATTGAAAAGATTGTGTCATCTTCAAAACGGCATAAATCTTCAAAACGTCGTAAAACCTCTGCCCGAATTGCCAAAGCCTCATGAACACTCTTCATTCCTAGCGCATGCTCGGCTACTCCTGGAATACCAAAGTCAGCTGTTGCTGAACCCAGCGCCACAACTAGATAATCGAAATCTAAGCTCTCGCTACTATCCAATTTCACACTTTTATTTTTATGATCAACTGAAATTGGAGTTCCCATTCGAAATTGAATTCCAGTTTTACGTAGCGCTCCACGAATTGGATGAGCAACATGATCTGCAGCTAAGCCGGCGGTAGATACTTGATACAGCAACGGCAGAAATGTTTGGAAGTTGTGGCGATCAACCACTGTTACATCAGCAAAGCCGGCCATCTTGCGGGCGGCTGTAAGGCCGCCAAAGCCGGCACCCAGAATTACTACTCGAGGCTTCTGGATCGTCTTTTGCATGGGTTAAGTCTAGGCTTCGCATCATGAACCCGCCTCTTAGACACCGTAAGTACCTCGTCACAGGGGCATCTGGATATGTAGGCGGTCGATTAGTGCGTGCCCTTGTTGATGACAAGGATGATGTTCGAATTTTGGTGCGCGATAAAACTAAAATCATGGGTCAACCATGGGCAACACAGGTTGATATCTGTGAGGGTAGTGCTGAAAACTTTGAAGATTTACAACGCGCTCTAGAAGGAGTGCATACCGCTTTTTATCTCTTGCACTCAATTAACTTGGGCCCTCACTTTGATGAGATTGAGAGTGAAATGGCTCGCAACTTTGCCAAAGCTGCCGAACTTGCCGGAGTCTGCCAAATCATTTACTTGGGTGGAATCGCCAATGATGCAAATATCAGTAAGCACCTTGCATCCCGTGCGATGACGGGAGAGTCACTAGCAACAACAACGGTGCCTGTTTTAGAGCTTCGCGCAGGAATTATTATCGGTTCCGGCTCTGCCAGCTTTGAAATGTTGCGTCACTTAACCCACCGGCTACCAATCATGACAACACCTAAGTGGGTCATGAATAAAACACATCCAATTGCGATCCGTGATGTTTTGTACTATCTCAAGGCTGCAGCGTATTTAGAAACTCCAGTTAACAAAGTATTTGATATCGGTGGCCCCGAAGTTCTGTCCTACGCCGACATGATGCAAAAATTTGCAAAGTTGTCGGGATTAAAAAAGCGTTGGATCATTCGGGTTCCTGTATTAACTCCGGGATTATCTAGTTTGTGGATCGGTTTAGTAACACCGGTACCAACCGCATTGGCTCGTCCACTGGTTGGTTCATTGATCAGTGAAGTTGTTGCAGATCCTGCAAAAAGTATTGATGCACTCATTCCAAAGCCTGCCGAGGGCTTAATTGATGTTGAAAATGCAATTCAGTTAGCACTTTCCAAGATCACCACCCACAACGTTGAAACACGTTGGTCTGATGCAACGATGCCAACTGCTCCATGGCAAAAAGCACAAGGGGATCCCGATTGGGCTGGCGAAATGATTTTGCGTGACCGACGTGAACGCATTACCGATGTTCCTGCAGAAAAAGTGTGGCGACAGGTAGAACGAATCGGTGGTGACAATGGTTGGTTTGGTTCAGATTTATTGTGGTGGGCCCGCGGAGTTTTAGATCGCTTCTTAGTTGGTGGGGTTGGTTTGCGTCGCGGTCGCCGAGATCCTGATTTCTTACGAGTTGGTGAAAGTTTAGATTTTTGGCGAGTTGAAGAGCTTGAACCTGGTCGCAGATTAAAGCTCTATGCCGAAATGGTTTTGCCCGGAAAAGCGTGGCTGGAATTTACCGTGACTCGCGAGAATGGAAAGACAAAGATTGTGCAAGAAGCAACATTTACTCCACGTGGTTTAGGTGGGCAGTTGTATTGGTATGCAGTTTCCCCATTCCATTTATTTGTCTTTCCTACCATGTTGCGAAACATCGTCAAGAAAGCCAAGAAGGATGCATGAGTTCACTCCTGAAGTAGAAGCTCTTGCTGCTGAGGTTTTGAAGTACAGCTTGGAACGGTTAAAGGATGATCCACCACTAGATGGTCCACGCTCTGCCGAAGATTTATTTAATGAGGTTGGAAACACCATTACCGCTAAAGGTTTAGGTGGACATGAAGCGCTACAAGTATTTACAAATGTCTTGGCTAAAGCCTGTATTTCAACGGATCATCCACGTAACTTAGCGTTCATTCCATCTGCACCTAGCGAGTATGCAAACCTTTTTGATCTTGTAGTCGGTGCCAGTGCTTTGTATGGCGGATCCTGGCAAGAAGGTGCCGGCGCGGTCTTTGCTGAAAACCAAGCAATTCAGTGGCTTATTGATTTAGCAGGTTTGCCTGCAACGGCAGGAGGAGTCTTTGTGCAAGGCGGCACAATCGGAAACCTTTCAGCACTTGTTGTTGCACGCGCAGAAGCCCGCAAAAAGTACACAGCAGTTGGGCGTTGGGTGATCGCATGCAGCGCAGAGGCTCATTCATCAATCACGGCTGCTGCCAATGTTATGGATGTAGATATTCTTAAAGTTCCAGTTGATGCAAATGGAAAATTGCAAGCAAGCGCAGTTGCTGAAGCGATAGATCGATTACATTCAACAACAAATAATCGAGTATTTGCAGTAGTTGCAACATCAGGCACAACAAATTTGGGAATTATCGATGATCTTAAAGGCGTGGGCAAAGCGGCCAAGGATCGTGATATTTGGTTCCACGTTGATGGTGCTTACGGTTTAGCAGCACTATGTGCACCATCTGTCCGCGCTGATTTTGATGGCATTGAAAACGCTGATTCATTTATTGTTGATCCTCACAAGTGGTTGTTTGCACCATTTGATGCATGTGCACTTGTGTACCGAAATCCTGCACTTGCAAAAGAGACACACTCACAACATGCTTCTTACCTAGATACATTAAAAGATGATCAATGGTCACCATCTGATTATGCGATCAACCTAACTCGCAGAACTCGCGGATTACCTTTTTGGTTTTCCTTGGCAGCACATGGAACCGATGCATATACAGAAGCGATGGAGCAAACCCTTACAGTTGCAAAGGATGCAGCAGAGCTAGTTCGCAATCATCCAAATCTAGAATTGCTGTGTGAACCAGAGCTATCAATTGTTGCCTTTACTCGTAAGGGTTGGTTAGCTGCTGATTATCAGCGGTGGAGTGATCAACTATTAGCTGACCAAGTCGGATTTATCCCACCTTCATCCCACAATGGCCAACCGATTCTGCGATTTGCGATCGTGAATCCATGGACAAAAATCAGTGATATTCAAATGATTCTGGATAGGTTATAAATCACTTCTGTAAGTTCCCACAGTTTTTGCACATCTGACCTAAGATTTACCCCATGTCGGCACAAGAAGAGTCAGCGATCAATTCTGGCCTAAGCGACCTCGAAGTTCGTATCCTGGATTTTGAAGGTAATTGGTGGCGTTACGCCGGCGCTAAAGAGGCTGCAATCAAAGAGCTCTTTGATGTGAGCGCACCCCGTTACTACCAACTTCTCAACGATCTGATTGACCGCGAGGATGCCCTAGCCGCCTCACCCATGCTAGTGAAGCGTCTTCGCCGCCTACGTGAGGCCCGCATGGCCACACGTATTGCTCATTAGTCCTACCTCTACCCCTCGTTTTGCGCCTCGGAAATAAAGGCTCTAGATTTGGCGTTAGCACTCTCGGGGTGCGAGTGATAAAGCGCCCCGCCACATGAATGACGAGCACAAGGAGCACAACTCATGGCAAAGCAGATTGCCTTTAATGAAGAAGCACGTCGCGGATTAGAACGCGGCATGAATATCTTGGCTGATGCGGTCAAGGTAACCCTTGGACCTCGCGGACGAAACGTCGTTCTCGAGAAGAAGTGGGGCGCCCCAACAATTACCAATGATGGCGTTTCCATCGCAAAGGAAATTGATCTAGATGATCCATGGGAAAAGATCGGCGCAGAGCTAGTTAAGGAAGTTGCCAAGAAGACTGATGATGTTGCCGGTGACGGAACAACAACTGCAACTGTTTTGGCTCAAGCATTAGTACGTGAAGGTCTCCGTAACGTTGCTGCCGGATCAAACCCAATGGCGCTCAAGCGCGGTATTGAAAAGGCTGTAGCAGAAATTGTTGCAGAGCTTCTCTCAATGGCAAAGGCTGTTGACTCAAAGGAGCAGATCGCAGCAACCGCATCTATCTCTGCAGCAGATGCAACTATCGGCGAGATGATCGCTGAAGCGATGGACAAGGTTGGTAAAGAAGGCGTCATCACAGTTGAAGAGTCAAATACATTTGGTCTTGAGCTAGAGCTCACCGAAGGTATGCGCTTTGATAAGGGTTACATCTCTCCATACTTTGTAACCGATCAGGATCGTATGGAAGTTGTTCTAGAGGATGCGTATGTATTGATCGCTAACTCAAAGATTGCAAATATCAAGGATCTAGTCCCAGTACTAGAAAAGGTTATGCAATCAGGTAAGCCACTTTTGATCATCGCTGAAGATGTTGAGGGTGAAGCGCTCGCAACCTTGGTTGTAAACAAGATTCGCGGAACATTCCGTTCTGCAGCTGTAAAGGCACCTGGCTTTGGAGATCGTCGTAAGGCGATGCTTCAGGACATTGCAATCCTTACCGGTGCAACTGTTATTTCAGAGGAAGTTGGTCTTCGTCTAGATGCAGCAGAGCTTGATCTATTAGGTAAGGCTCGTAAGGTTGTTATCAGCAAGGATGAAACAACAATCGTTGAAGGCGCTGGCGATGAGGCACAGATCAAGGGTCGTGTACAGCAGATCCGTAACGAGATCGAGAGCTCAGATTCAGATTACGACCGCGAGAAGTTGCAAGAGCGTCTTGCAAAACTTGCTGGTGGCGTGGCTGTTATCAAGGCAGGTGCTGCAACTGAGGTAGAACTCAAGGAGCGCAAGCACCGCATAGAAGATGCAGTTCGCAATGCAAAGGCTGCCGTAGAAGAAGGAATCGTTGCCGGTGGTGGCGTTGCACTTCTACAAGCGGGCGCTGCAGTGTTCAAGCGTCTAACAGGATTAACTGGTGATGAAGCAACTGGTGCAAAGATTGTTGAATATGCAATCGAAGCTCCAATCAAGCAGATCGCTGTAAATGCAGGACTTGAAGGCGGAGTTGTTGTCGAGAAGGTACGTCACCTTCCAGCAGGACAAGGTCTCAACGCTGCAACTGGCGAGTATGTAGACATGATCAAATCTGGAATTATCGATCCAGCAAAGGTGACACGTTCTGCATTGCAAAACGCTGCATCAATCGCAGCTCTGTTTATTACAACAGAAGCGGTTATTGCAGATAAGCCAGAGAAGACACCAGCTGCCCCTCAAGGCGGCGGAGATATGGACTTCTAAGCCCTTTTAATTAAGCCTAACGCCGTCCTCGATTAACACGAGGGCGGCGTTCTGCTTTACCCTTAGCCCATGGCAAAGAAATCACTCATCTCTAAAAAAGAGAAGGCTCCAAAAAAGCCGGCTGCTCAAAAAGAGGCACGAGTAAACAGCAACGCTGTTGCTTTTGATGCAAAGGATCTTGCCCGTAATGCCGCGTTAGAGCAGGCAGAAAAACACGATCAAGTTGGTGGATTTGTTTCAGTTGAGTTTGATGATGACAACCGTGTTGCAACATATTTATTTGAAGCAAACCTTGCCGGTTACAGAGGTTGGCGTTGGTGCATCACAGTTGCAAAGGTTGATTTTGACGCACAACCAACTATTTGCGATGTAGTAGTTCTTCCAGGACCAACTGCATTACTTGCTCCTGAATGGATTCCATATCGTGATCGCATTGTGCCCGGCGATGTAGGCGTTGGTGACATTGTTCCTAGCTCACTTGATGACACACGTTTAGTTCCAGGACGACAAGGGCTGCCACAGGATGAAGAGCTTGATACTGCGATGGCGATCGAACTTGGTTTAGGTCGTGCACGTGTTCTTTCAATCGAAGGACGTGACCAGGCAGCTAAGCGTTGGTATGAGGGTGAACGTGGCCCAAATGCTCCTGTTGCCCAATCAGCACCAAAGCCATGTCACAGTTGCGGATTCTTTATTCCCATTGCAGGATCATTACGAGCAACCTTTGGCGTATGCGCCAATGCGATCTCGCCTGATGATGCACGCGTGGTCAGCGTTGATCATGGTTGCGGAGCACATTCCGAAGCGACCTTCACAGAGCCGGTGTTAAACTAAGGACCTGCTATCGCAACCGCGGTACCTATGTAAAAACTAATAAAGAAAACAAGCAAGGAGCCCTCCCCATGCCTACCGGACGCGTTAAATGGTTCTCATTGGAAAAAGGCTTCGGCTTCATTGCAAATGATGAAGGCGAAGATGTTTATCTAGCTGCAACCTCACTTCCTGAAGGTGTTGCAACGGTAAAGCCTGGAACAAAACTTGAGTTTTCTATTGCAGATAGCCGCAAAGGCCCACAAGCATTATCAGTACACATAATTGATGCACCACCATCACTGGCTGACAACTCACGTGTTAACAGTGATGATCTTGCTGCGATGATTGAAGACACAATTAAGATGTTGGACAAAGTCGGAAATGGTTTGCGCCATGGACGCTATCCAAATGCACAAGAGGCTGATCGTCTAGGTCGTGTGTTGCGCGGTATCGCTACAGCGCTAGGTGCTTAAAACTTTTTAAATGCCGCTTCGTCGATCGCGACGAATTGTGTAACGAATACCAACTAGGCCTAGGGCTGCACCCATCGCGCATGTCCAAATAACTTTGGCATCCGCGCCAACGGCGATAGCAATCACACCAGCTATTACCCAGCACATAATTCCAATAGCGACTAGAGTTACTGCATTGCGTAGTCGAGTAGTCATGGAAGAAGAGTAATGCGTTTATCGGTAAAAGAGGATGGCAATTGGCGTTCATTTCGCCACCGTAATTACCGAATTCTCTTTCCTGCCAACACAGTTTCAAATATTGGCAGCTGGGCCCAACGAATTGCGCAAGATTGGCTGGTGCTAGAACTTACTAATAACAACGGAACTTACTTAGGATTGGTTACTGCGGTTCAATTCGCACCGGTTTTGGCATTCTCATTACATGGCGGAAAACTTGCCGATCGATTCAATAAGCGAAAAGTATTGATTCTCACCAATTTAGTTGGCGGTGCAGCATCACTTGCTTTAGGTGTGCTGGTCATGACAGATCTGATTGCGCTCTGGCATGTCTTTATACTTGCTGGAATCCTGGGTATTTCAACGGCAATTGATGCGCCTGTTCGCCAATCCTTTACAACAGAGGTTGTTGGACAAACAGATCTACCCAATGCGGTTTCCTTGAACTCAGCTAACTTCAACGCCGGTCGCCTTGTAGGGCCTGCGATTTCAGGTGGTTTGATAGCAGCATTTGGCACTGGGCCCTCATTTATTGTTAACGGGCTCTCATACCTCTTTGTTATCGCAGCGTTAATGAACCTCAATGAAAAGGCTTTCTTTCATCTAGATCGTCCAAAATCAGATGGAAGTATCCGAGAAGGAATTGCATACGCAAAAGCCCGTCCTGATATTTATGTTGTGATGTTAATGGTTTTCTTTTTAGCAACCTTCGGATTGAACTTCCAGATATTTAATGCGCTCATGGCTACGCAGGAGTTTGGATTAGGTCCAGCAAGTTTTGGTCTGATGGGAACCTTCATTGCAATTGGATCTTTGTCAGGTGCTATTGGATCTGCCCGCCTAGAGCGATTCAGGAATACAAAGTTTGTCATTAAGGGCGGAATCACTTTTTCAATCTCAATTATGGTTCTGTCGATTATTCCCAACTACAGTCTCTACATCTTATGGCTGCCAATTTGTGGGGTAACAGCGCTTACAACTTTAGTTTCCGCAAATTCAATTGTTCAGACAAGCACCGATCCAGCAATCCGCGGACGTGTAATGGGCCTGTACTTATTGATATTCATGGGCGGAACCCCATTTGGTTCACCACTTATTGGGGCAACAACTGATCTGGTCGGAATCCGACCAACGATTGCAATTTGCGGTGGTATTTCGCTAGTTGCATCTTTGTACATCTGGTTCAAGTACAAAAATCGCGTAATACTGCCTGCAGATATTTCTGTGGCAACAGTCCTAAAGACTGTTGATCGCGATTACAAGTAAAATCCCAATGAGTGCAAGCAAGGTAATTATCCTTCTAGTTTTATAGTTCACACTGGCTCCTTCACATGAGAAGGAATTGCCTTCACGATAATGAAAGCTAGGCCAATCAAGACAAAAACCATGATGTAGGCCCGTGAAATTCCGAAGCTATCTCCCAATAGACCCAGCAAAAACGGTGCTCCAGCAATAGCAATACCAGCTGCCAATGAGGCGCGGCCAATCGCTAAATCTGGACGACCATCGCTTAAGCCAATCAATCGAATTGATGACAAGGCAAACTGCATTGAGATACCAAGTCCAACCACCAAGAGACTAAGAAGTGAAACAAGCATGTTGTGTGACAACCAGAACCCGAGGAATCCAAGGAACTGCACCGCAATAATTGTAAGCAGTTGATTATCAAGTGGAAGATTTTTTAGCACTAAGCCGCCGTACCAACGTCCAATTCCCATGCCTGTTCCAAGGGCCACAATTGCAACTGTTGAAATTGCAGCGGTAGATCCGACTCGCTCCTTCAAGAGCGCTGCAGCCCAGAATGAGGTTGCAAACTCACTTGAAATGCATGCAACAAAACCAAACCATGAAATCCAAAACTTTGCTGAAAGCTTTCCACCTTGTGGACCATGTTCGTCAGGTACATGTTCTTCTGCACCCTTTTCGCGGCCAACAAAAAACAGTAGAAGTGCAACAGGAAGTGCAAGCAATAGACCTAGACGCCACACACTTGGGAAAGCGATGGCAATTGTTCCAATTAACGCAGTTCCGGTTACAAAACCAACTGATGCGATTCCATTTGCTTGTGGGATCGCGACCTCAGCCGCCTTTCCGTAATGTGAAGACATCTTGGTAAGCATCGTATTAATGACTACAGATGTGCCAAAACCTGTAATAAATGTTGCTGGCAAGGTGAGGTACACCGGTGGTGAAATCACAAACAAGGTCAGACCTGTAATAAAGATAGACAAACCGATCCAACTGGCACGGTTGCGTCCATACTTATGTGCGATACGTGGATTAGCCCAGCCTGCAAAGATTGAAGCCACACCCATCGCAGTTCCGTGCAACCCAGCGATTGTGAGCGAAGTACCTTGATCTGCACGTAGCAAAGATTGTGCTGGCCCAAAGCCACCTAGATAGAAATTAACAACGGCGGTCTGGACCGCTACTACCCAGAAGAAACGATCCCGATGAAAGCTCTTAGACATTACAGAGCGGCAACAACGTGATCAATGCACTGAGTAAGTGCTTCAACATCACTTGGGTCAACCGCTGGGAACATACCGATACGCAGCTGATTCTTGCCTAATTTACGGTAAGGCTCTGTATCAACAATTCCATTTTCCCGAAGAGCTGCTGCGATCTTGGTTGCATCAATTGCATCATCGAAGTTAATTGTTCCTACAACCTTTGAACGCATCGCAGCATCAGTTACAAATGGAGTTGTGTAACTTGTCCTTTCAGCCCACGAGTACAAAATATCTGAAGACTTGGTGCTTCGTCCTGCAGCAAATGTCAGTCCACCATTGCTATTGATCCATTCGATCTGCTCTGCAAGTAACATCAAAGTGACAAGAGCTGGAGTGTTGTAGGTCTGGTCTAAACGCGAGTTCTCAATAGCAATTCCAAGATCAAAGAAGGCTGGAACCCAACGGCCGCTGGCCTTGATCTTCTCTGCGCGAGCAATTGCAGCAGGAGACATGATTGCGATCCACAAACCACCATCTGAAGCAAAAGACTTCTGAGGTGCGAAGTAATAGGTATCAAACTCTTTTGCATCCACCATCAAGCCACCAGCAGCAGATGTTGCATCAACAAGCACTAGAGCACCATCTGTTCCCGCTGGTCGCAGAATAGGCATCGCAACTCCGGTAGAGGTTTCATTGTGAGTCAATGCGTACACATCGATACCCCCTTCAGCAAGAGCGGTTGGATGTGAACCAGGTTCAGCCTTAATAACTGTTGGTTCACCCAAGAATGGCGCTTCCTTTGCAGCAGCCGCGAACTTTGATGAAAACTCACCAAATACAAGGTGCTGCGAGCGCTCTTCA
>JAGWVL010000041.1 GCA_018970885.1 Actinomycetales bacterium | reverse complement strand
TTCAGCAAGATTTAGTAAGACTTCGCGTTCGGCTTCGGTGAAGTTTGCTAAATATGTGTTGTCACCGTGACGAAAAAATCCATGTTGCACTTCGCTCATAGCGCTTGATCACCGCGCTGAAGAGTTGCCCATAAACCATATTCATGGAGACGAGCAACATCATGCTCCATCTCTTCACGGCTTCCAGTTGAAACAACTGCTTTACCTTCTGTATGCACCTTCATCATTAGTTCATGAGCTTTTTCTTTGCTATATCCAAAGAGCTCCATCAATACATAGGTCACGTAAGTCATCAAGTTAACTGGATCATCCCAAACAATAGTTACCCAAGGGATATCACCGCTAAAGATCGCTTTGAGCTCTTCTTCGATCTTCTCGTTGACGTCAATCTTCTCTTTTATTTTGCCCATAGTTATCGTATAACAATTGCAAATTGTTCTGAGGCGATGTCGCCAACAAGCTGAACCCGCATTGTTATTACTCCTCGTTTTGCTTCTACCGTTGTGAAGGTGAATTGCCCATTGGCATCAGAAATAACTACTGCTCCTACATTTTGCCACTTACCCTGAATGTTTTTCTGCAATTGAGCAGATTTACCAGGTATTCGGGGCAACAACTGCGCTTTTACTACTATCGGTGCTCCCTTGGAGACCGACACTGGGCGATCTAATTGAATGCTGTTCTTTACCTTTATTGAGGATTCAGATGAAACAGATTCAGTCTGCTCCCATGTTCCAACAGTTGTAAGACGCAATGATGCATCTGCCCCTAAGGTCATTGGAGTAGAGATAGTTCCATCAACTCCAGTAACAAGTTCGGTGACTTTGCTCCAACTTGTTTCATTTGCCCGTTTAATCTCAAGTGAAACAGTCAAACCTGCAATTGGAGTTTTATCTTTTAGTGTCAACAGACCTTTAACTGTAAATAGCCCAGCATAGTTAATCGTGTTTTGTGGCGCTCCTTCAATACTTAAGGTACTTACAACTGGATCTGGTGCGATCGCAAGGGCAGCGTTACGCAGCTCTGTTGTTGCAGCAGGATCCTCCATTGCTAAAGTCCATAATGAAGCTCCGCCCAATCGATACTTAGCCACTAACGCCATACGTTCTGCATAGCTACGCGCATTTTGATACCAGACAGTTCGGTTAACCGAACATTCAGTCGAAGCGCCCGTGGCTGATAAACCGTTATAGATTTGAGTATAGGAATATGTCACTTCACTAAATTTCTCATCAAAGATTGGTGTTGCTTTATCGATGGCTGCTTTTGTTGTTGCATAACTTGTTTTAAAGGTTGCAGCCTTTGCTCCAGCCTTTAATCCAGGCGGTGCATTTTCTGGACATTTTCCATTGACAGAAGTGATCCAATCACGACCATAGCCAGGTAAACCAATATAAACTTTTGAAGCAGACATGATGCTGATCGCATACTTAAGCGTCTTTTCAGTCCACGAGATTGGTCCAATCGGTCCAGGCTTTGCAACGGAATAGTCATAGGTCATGATGCGCAAACGATCAATGTAATCTGCAATGTCGGCCCAGGCATAGACAAAGTAACCTTTTTGCTGCTCCCTTGGGTCATAAACATATGGTGTTGAAATAGATAGCAGCTTGTTGTGTGATCTCAATGCAGCGCTGAGCTCCTTTATAAATGCAATCCAACGTGGAGCGGTCTTGGTCCATGTGGTGTTTTCATCTACAAAGGCAAAACCTTCGTAATCCAAATCAATTCCATCAAAATTATTTGTAAGCACCAGATCCACAATTGTTTTGACGATAGTTGTACGTGTAGTTGAATTGGCTAAGTAACCTGATAAAACTAACTTATCTGTGCCATCTGTCATGGTTGGAATCACTTGCAGCCCTGCACGGCGGATTAAACAGACGGTGTCTTCCATAGGCCACGAAGGATTTCCTGTTACATAATCATTACGTATTACCGTTGGCGATTTGATCGAAAACCAAAACGGCATTACCTCTTTCATTAAATCTTTATTGGTAAATAAGTAAGAAGACTCAATCGCTTCATTTTCTGCGGGGCCATATTGTGAGGCATCACAAATAGCAGGCTTTCCAGCTTCGGTTGGTTGTGCAGTTGGAAGTTTACGAACTAGAGGCATGATGGTGCGCACTGAATAATATGGAAGCCACCCTGTTATCACCCTCCGTGGAGGCTTATCTGCAGCTGATGCTATTTGTGCGGTTGTGATGTGGGTCGTCAGTGTTGCAATTGTGATTAATGAAAGTGCGAAGGCGATGATGCGCTTCATTATTACTTTTCTTCAGTATCTGGCTTCAACCCTGCGTAAATCTCTTTGCAGGTAGGACAGATCGGATACTTCTCGGGATCACGAGATGGAATCCATTTCTTTCCGCAGAGAGCTTTCACCGCTTTTCCTGTTACAGCTGATTCGACGATCTTCTCTTTCTTAACATAATGGGCAAAACGATCGTGGCCACCATCATCTTCTTGCAAAGTTTCATCAAGGGATGGGCGGGTTAAGAGATCGGTGTCTGACTCCGATTCATTTCCAATTTTTCGAAAGATACCCATGAGGTGGATAAGAATACCTATGAGCACCCCAAAACTACGGGTAGAATTCGCAAATGAAGGACTTACTGCGTACCGAGCATTTGAGCCGTGCCGATATCGAATTATTGCTATCGACCGCCGCTGAATTTGCTGAGAATCCACTGCGATCAAACTCCGCTTTAGCCAATAAGACGGTAGCTATTTACATGACTAAGCCTTCAACACGTACCCGCCTTTCATCTGAGACCGCAGTTGCCCATTTAGGTGGCACACCAATCTTTATTCGCGGTGATGAGTTACAGCTAGGTCGCGGTGAAACCATTGAAGATACCGCAAAAATTATTAGTGGATACTGCAGTGCATTAATTATCAGAACCTTCGCACAATCAGATGTTGATCAGTTGGGTGCCTATGCATCTATCCCAGTTATTAATGCATTAACCGATGTTGATCATCCAACGCAATTACTTGCCGACTGGTTAACAATCCGCGAAAACTTTGGAACTGATATTTCTGGTCGCAAATTTGTTTATCTTGGTGATGGAAACAATATGTCTCATGCCTGGTTGATCATGGGCGCGATTATGGGAGCACATGTTGTTGCCGCAACTCCAAGCGGTAAATGGGCACCAGATCCTGTTGTAGTGGCTGTCGCAAAAAACATTGCAGCTCACAGTGGTGGAAAAGTAGAGGTGACAAACGATCCTGAAGCTGCTGCAAGGGATGCATCTGTTTTATATACAGATGTGTGGATGTCTATGGGTGATTCAGAAAGTGATCGCGCCGAGAAGATGCTGGCACTCTCACCATATGCGGTGACAGAGAATCTCATGAAGTTGAGTAGCAAAGATTCCTTGTTCATGCATTGTTTACCTGCTCACCGTGGTGAAGAGGTTGAGGCCACAGTCATTGATGGTCCGCGCTCAGTTATTTGGCGAGAGGCATTTCACCGAAGAACAACAATTCAATCTGTTCTGTACCACCTCGTTCGTGGTGACTTAAAGGGCTATACGCACTAACATTTCAGGTATGCGCGTAGTTGTCCCACGGGAAATCAAAGATGGTGAAAAGCGCGTTGCGCTGGTCCCAGATGTCATCAATAAATTAACTCGATTAGGCCTAGATGTTGTCATCGAATCTGGCGCTGGTGTTTATTCACAAGCAACAGATGCTGACTTCACCGCAGCTGGTGCGACTGTGAAATCGGGCGATGTTTTAAATGATGCTGATGTTGTCTTATCGGTGCAACCCTTAAGCCCACAACAGATGGCTACCTTGAAAAAGGGTGCAATTACTATCTCTTTCTTATCTCCTGTTACCGCAGCTGATTCAATAGATGCCGCGGCATCGGCGGGGGTTACAGCTTTCTCACTTGAATTAGTTCCACGCATTTCTCGTGCACAATCTATGGATGCATTAACTTCACAGGCGCTGTGTGCGGGTTATCGCGCGGCGGTTGTCGGAGCAGAGCTTTCACCTCGTTTCTTCCCCATGTTGATGACAGCGGCAGGAACAGTTACACCGGCACAAGTTTTGGTTCTTGGTGCAGGAGTTGCTGGTTTACAAGCGATCGCAACTGCGCGACGTTTAGGTGCGGTTGTTTCTGCTTACGATGTTCGTCCAGCATCTGCAGATGAGGTTCGTTCAATGGGTGCAGCATTTATTGAATTAGAACTTGAAGCGCTAGAAGGTGCTGGTGGTTATGCACGTGAGATGACTGAGGAGCGCGCCGCTAAGCAACGCGAACTGCTAACGCCCTATATCGCAAAATCTCATGTAGTTATTACAACCGCAGCTGTTCCAGGTCGTCAGGCACCACGTTTGATGACACAAGCAATGGTGGACTCAATGGCGCCGGGAACAATCATCGTCGACTTAGCCGCAGAAACTGGTGGCAATGTTGAAGGCTCAAAACCTGGCGAAATCGTTGAAACAGCGGGTGGAGTTCGCATTTGGGGTGGCAAAGATGTGCCAAGCCAGCTGCCTTTCCACGCATCTTTCTTATACTCACGTAACGTTGTAAATCTCTTGTCACTCTTTACGACTCCTGCAAAGGATGATCAAAAGGTGGCCTTTAACCTTGATTTTGAGGATGAAATTATCAATGGTGCTGCGGTGACGCATGCTGGTGCACGTAGAGGAGCAAAGTAATGGAACCGATGGCGATTGTTTCAATATTCGTGCTTGCTGTGTTTGTTGGTTTTGAGGTTGTTTCAAAGGTCTCATCTACCTTGCATACACCATTGATGTCTGGTGCAAATGCGATTCACGGCGTAATTCTCGTCGGAGCGATAATCGTGGCAGATCACAGTACAACTAATCTTGAACTTGGGCTTTCCGTGACCGCAATCATCTTGGCAACGATCAACATGGTAGGTGGCTTTGTTGTTACCGATCGAATGCTTGAGATGTTCAAAGGAAATAAGAAATGAGCCACACTCTGTATGACCTCATTGGTTTAGCGGCAGGTGTTGCCTTCATTTTGGCTTTAAAGGGCCTTTCACATCCAAAGACAGCTCGCCGCGGAAATTTAATTGGTGCCTTTGGTGCATCGCTTGCGACATTGGTTGTCTTCTTCCATACCAATGAAGATTCATCTCTTCCACTCAACAACTTGGGTTGGATCCTTGGTGCAATCGCAATTGGTTTGGTAATCGGCGTTCCCGCAGCTCGCAAGGTTCAGATGACTCAAATGCCACAACTTGTTGCACTATTTAATGGTGTTGGTGGTGGCGCTGCAGCACTTGTTGCAATTGTTGAGTACTTAAACCTTGGTGATAAAGCCACAACAGCTGAAGTTATATTCACCGTATTTACCGTAATCGTTGGCTGTGTTTCATTCAGCGGTTCAATTATTACCTTCATGAAGCTGCAAGAGTTAATGACTACTCGTCCGGTAATTTTCCCAGCAGGCCGCTTTATTATCGCCGCTACCTTGGTATCTGTACTAGGTGTTGGTGGCTGGGTTGTTAACTCTCTTGGAACAACGCCACTGTTAATTCTTGCCGGCCTTTCACTGCTGTTTGGTATTTTGTTTGTACTTCCAGTTGGTGGCGCAGATGTGCCAATCGTGATCTCACTGCTCAACGCCTTTACGGGTCTAACCGTTGCAGCAAGCGGATATGTTCTAGATTCAACGCTGTTGATCATCGCCGGAACCCTTGTTGGTGCATCAGGAACAATCCTGACCCGCTTGATGGCAGAGGCGATGGGCCGTTCACTCTTTGGAACTTTGTTCGGTGCATTTACCGCAAAGCCGCAAGATGCCGCTGCAGCTGGCGAGGAACGACCGGTGCGTTCAGGCTCTCCAGATGATGTTGCGATCTTGCTCAACTATGCACGTCGCGTTGTTATTGTTCCGGGATTTGGTTTGGCTGTTGCACAGGCTCAACACACTGTTCGTGAACTTGCTGATTTGATGATTTCAAAGGGCATTGATGTTGCTTACGGAATTCACCCCGTCGCAGGTCGTATGCCAGGACACATGAACGTTCTGCTTGCAGAAGCAAATGTTCCTTACGATCAATTAGCTGAAATGGATGAAGTCAACCCAACATTCGGCCAGACAGATGTTGCAATCGTTATTGGTGCAAACGATGTTGTGAACCCTGCAGCACAAACTACTCCTGGTTGCCCAATTTACGGAATGCCAATTCTTGAAGTAAACCATGCAGCCAACATCATCTTCCTGAAGCGTTCAATGCGTCCAGGTTTTGCCGGTATCGAGAATGAACTTTTATACGATCCAAAAACGATGTTGCTCTTCGGCGATGCCAAGGCTTCATTGACCAAGGTCGTATCCGCGCTGAAAGCTTTGTAAGCGCTTTTCGAAGTAAAGAGTTCGTAGAAATCGTATCTTTGTCTCAAGCGACCTTAGGTTTGAGCGTCAACCGATTACATCAAGGCCCTGGATTTCGAAGAACTGCTTTACGAGGAAAGCGCTCAGGTTGCAGGTAGTTGAAAGTTCAATTAATCTGGGGCTCTGAACTAAGGAGTGTTAAATGCCTGCAGTAACCGTCAGCGACATCACCGTACTGCCTCGCGTCAGCGAACTTCCTGGTGCACGTGCACGCAAGGTAAAGAGCATTACAACCGCTCCACAAGGTTTCGAGGGTGAAGGTTTTCCTGTTCGTCGTGCATTTGCAGGTGTTGATTTAGCAGAACTTGATCCATTCATTCACTTAGATGAGATGGGCGAGGTTGAGTACGCACCAGGGGAACCAAAGGGAACTCCTTGGCACCCACACCGCGGTTTTGAAACAGTTACCTACATTATTGATGGAATCTTTGATCACCAAGATAACAATGGTGGTGGCGGAACGATTTCAAATGGTG
>JAGWVL010000040.1 GCA_018970885.1 Actinomycetales bacterium | reverse complement strand
TTAGTTATCGCCGTAGGACTTCAACCATGGAGCGCGAATTCCCTTGTCGATTGAAAGGTTGCCAGCTTTACGAACAGCTGTGTACAACGCTCCACCGGCAGGTAGCTTTCCAGTGCTTGATGCTGTTACCAATGACTTGGCAACAAGCAAAAGCTGTGATGATGTGAAGTTACAGTGATTTGTTCCTGGTGCTGCAGGAGTTGATGTGATTGGTGACCCTGCCTCATTGAACTTTGTGTAGCTGCTTGGAGTTGTGCTCCAGAGCATCAAAAGTTTATTAGTAGGAGTCTTGTAATCACGTGAGGTTTGGTATGCCTTGATAGCAGCAGCCTTTTCAGCTGCGTACTGATCTGCATACAAATCGACAACACGCTGTGATGCTCCTGCTGGAGTAATTGGATCAGCAAGACCAACCATAAGAACAGTTGGAACGTTGATCTTTCCAGTGTTGGTATGAAGTGCGTTCATCTTTGCAACAGCTGCTGGATTTGCCTTTGCACGAGGAGCACCTGGGTTAGCAGGTGAAAGTGCTCCAAGAAGAGCATCGATCACTGTGTTACCTGAAAGTGCTGCGTTGTAAATAACGCGCTCTCCTTCGACACGTGCAGCGTAATCAGTCTTTGTGTTATCAAAGATTGCTCCGCCTACTTGATTCTCGACATCTTGTGTTGCAAGAACAGCAAGTGCTGCAGCGTTTGTTCCATTTTCTAGGATTGCAAGCGCTGGGCTAAGAGCCAATGGGAAGGTCAACTTCAAAGCACCATCTGGACCTGAAATTGAATCAAAGTGTGCAGATTGTGTTGGAAGTCCTGCCATCAAACCAAGAAGCAACAATGCACTTCGTGATGGCACTCCAGCAGCTTGCAACGCCTTACCTGTTGCAGATGAGGTATCTGGCCATGCACCAGTTGCTAGCGCTGCTTGCAACTTGCCCATGACTGTGAAGACCTTACCCAAGTCAGCGTATGACTCGGCAACTCCTGCTGCTCCTGGTGAGTAGTTTCCACCCTTGATCGATGGATCAAAGAGAACCTTTACTCCCCATAGGAAATCTCCAGCCGCCGTTAGCTGTGGTGCGATGTTATCTGCCATACACATTGGTGCAACGGCAGAAACTAGCTCTGGATACTTTTCAGCAAGACCTTGAGTAATTACGCCACCAAGAGATGATCCCCATGCAACAACCTTAGTTGTCTTTGGGAACTGCTTCTTGAATGTGCCGATTAGCTCAACATTTGTCTTGATCGCTGAATCTGGGTTCCATCCTTGACGAGCAAAGCCTGAACCTACGATTGCGATACCTTGGCTAAAGAAGTACTTAGCTACGTCAGCATTTCCACCAGGAACTGGCTCTGGTGTGTTAGTGATCTTGTATCCACCAATAAGAGGAATTGATGCAGGAATATCTACGTTGTAACGGTATCCATGTGAGTACAAAGCAACTGTTCCATTGAAGTTTGCAGGAACTTGCATTGCATATGGAGCACCATCTGAAGTTGCTCCAACACATGTCTGAATTGGACTCTTGCCATCACACGCAGGTGCTGCATTAGCAACTGTTGGTGCTGTGACTAGAACTGTTGTTACAAGTGCTGTAACTGAAAGAAGCGAGAGAATTCTTACTTTCTTCATTAGTTAGGTAATCCCTTCGCTGGCATTGCAGGACGCTTGTAAGTTGACTTAACAACTGGACCAGATCCTGAATCGGTTGTGTATGTGACATAAGTTCCACCGATTGGAGCAAGATCTCCAGTTGGTGAGTACTTTCCAACCCAGTAACCGGTTAGTCCAACGTGGCTAGTCTTTGAGTATCCAGCTGGAACCAAAGCAGAGTTTGCAAATGTTGCACCCTTGCTATCGATCGCCTCTAGAAGTGACTTGCGAGTTGGATTGATACCAGCTGCCTTAAGGGCCTGAGCTGTCATAAATGCTGTGTTCATTCCGAGCAATACGTTGAGGTCAAATGGTGAACCAGGTACTGCCTTAGCGTAGATATCTGAGAAGAACTTTACGTACTCATCCTTCATATCTGTTGTTGCTGGAACTGGTGAGAAGCCAATTGCGTTGTACAGAACTCCTGCAGGAACTCCAGTCAACTTAATTGTTGTCGCATCTCCACCAACAGAGCCAAGCATCCACTGTGGGGCATATTTCAATTGGGCAGCAACGCCAAGCATCGCTGAAGTCGCACTTGAAACACCGAAGAGAATTACGACATCGGCTTCGGCTGCCTTGAACTTTGTAATCCAGCCAGCAGCTGCTGCTGCGTTCTGTGAGCCTGATGCGTAAGGAACTGTTACTGCAAACTTTGTTCCTGCTGCCTTAAATCCTGCGAGCGCATCTGTACCGAAGTCATCATCCTGGTAAAGAAGACCGATCTTCTTTCCGGCAAAGTTTTCCTTGATGTACTCGCCCATGATCTTTGCTTCCATGATGTATGAAGGCAAAACTGCGTAGGTAGTTGGATACTTCTTGACATCAGCGAACCCGCTAAATCCTGTATTAACAAACAGAACTGGAACTCCGCGACGGGCAGGGTTAACAGATGATGCAACCGCCTTAACATTCGCAGTTCCTAGAGGAGCAAGAAGTGCCATGACCTTATCCTTGAGGATGAGTTCATTTGTTTTTGAAACCGCTTCCGTTGGGACGTAACGATCATCCTTAACAATGAGGGTTACCTTGCGACCGTTGATTCCACCATTTGCGTTGAGGTAATCAAAGTACGCCTTTGCTGCACCTGGAATCTTGTTGTAACCAAGTGATGCTGTACCTGTCATTGGAAGAGTCATACCCAGTTTGATCTGTGTTGAGCTCACTCCAACTTCAGCCGCTTGTGCAGGAATAGCTGTTGAGGCTAATCCGACAATGGCCAGTACCGCTGAAGCTGTAATCAGCTTGCGACGGTTCAGTGCTTTCATGTGTTTCCTTCCATCGAGGGTTTGTACGAGATTACTGCATTTTCTTGTGAGTACCGCCCAGTAACGCTGAATGTTTGGCCTTGCGAGCGCGATGTTGCTCTACCGGCCCGTTTGGCACGAAGAGAACGGTCAAAATAAGCAGCCCGCTAACGATTAACCCAGGCAGATTTATCGTCACAGACTCGGCAGCCCCGAGTCTGTGGGCGATCACATCAGCTAACTCCGGAATTATCACTAAAACCACCGCTCCAAGGATCACCCCGCCGAGGGTTGTGATTCCAGCTAAGACCGCTCCCGTAAGGACGGCAAAGGAAAGCGATAAGGGAAAGGCGCTTGGGGAAACGGTTCCAATCGTCATGGCTAGAAGCGCTCCAGCCAGTCCTGCAATTCCGGCGCTGATGGTGAAAGCTAAAACCTTAGATCGGGCTGTGTTGATTCCCGTTAATTGAGCTGCGACCTCATTTCCCCGACCCGCTTTCCAGGCACGACCATAGGCAGAGTTCAAAAGATTTCTGACTACCCACATGGAGATTAATGCGGCAAGTGCTGCAATCCAAAAGAACCATTTATATTGAGTGAACTCTTCACCAAGTGCAAGTGGTGGGAAACCAACATCAAATAGCAAACCTTGTTCTCCGCCTAACACTTCAAATTGATTTGCAAGCGAAGGAAGTCCAATTGCAAGTGCCAAGGTGGTACCTGCTAAATATGGTCCAGATAAACGTGCCGCAGCAGCTCCTAATAAGGCACCACCAATAGCTGCGGCTAATACAGCGACAACAAAACATAAAATTATTGGAAGATTAAATTCTATACGCAATACTGCCGCGGCATATGCGCCAACAGCCATTAATGCACCGTGGCCCAACGAGACTTGACCAGAATATCCGGTTAATAAAATAATTGAAGAGATTGCAATGACATATACCGCAATCGTTGCTCCTTGATAAACACGAAGCTCATCAACCATTCCACTGAGGAAATAGAGAACAACTCCACCAAGAATAAACATTGTTAGGTGTGTGCTTTCTTGCTTAGCTTTATGCACGTCGACCCGCCTTTACTCCGATAATTCCTTGAGGGCGAATAAACAAAACCAAGAGCAAGATGATAAATGGAGCGATAAAGAAGAGACCGCTGCTCACATACATCAAGACAAATGAGATTGTTATTCCTAGGAACAATCCACCTATAACTGCTCCGAGCAAGCTGTCTAATCCACCAATAACCGCTGCGATAAAGCCTGAAACCAGAAGAAGCGAGAACTCAATTGAATCTGGTGAGAAGTTTCCATTTCCATTTACTGTTTGGAATAAGCCAGCGACAGCTCCTGCAGCACCTGCTAAAGCCCAGCCAAGGGTGCGGACTGAATCAACCTTGACGCCTGAAAGGCGTGCAATCTCAGGAGCGTGTGCTGAGGCCCGCAAGGCAAGGCCCAAGTTTGTCTTTTGGAAGAGAATGGTGAGCAGTAACAATAAGACCGCAACAACCACCAAAACTAAGAGTTTAAGTGGAGAGAACACCAAGGTAGAACCGTTAATCGTAAATCCATCATTTGAAATGGGGGCAACGATTCGTAAATCTTGGCCACCCCAGATCATGCTAATTACTGAACGAATGACACCAAGAAGTCCAAGTGTTGCAATAATCGGCGCAACTCCTGCAATTGGACCTGATGATGCATGCTTAACAAGCAAACGCATCAAAATTAACTCAACTAACGCTGCAAATAATGCGCCACCAATCATTGCTACCGGAAGAGCTACCCAGAATGAACCAATTCTAGAAACTGCTTCATACCCAAAGTAGGTTGACAACAGCGCCATTCCAGCTTGAGCGAAGTTAATTACACGAGTACTGCGCCACACCAAAACAAATGCAATCGCCATTAACGCATAGATGGATCCAGCGGTTACACCGATTAAAAGTGTGTTCAGTAGTTGCATAATCAGTACCCCAAGTATGCAGCGCGCACTGCAGGGTCTTCAATCAAAGCTTGTGCGTGATTGACGGCTACAACTTTTCCAAGGTTTAGAACGATTCCAAGATCTGCAATCTTTAAAGCCCCCATCGCATTTTGTTCAACCAGTAAAACAGTTAATCTCATCTGGGTTGTTAGCTCTCTAATTGTTTGAAAAATCTGCTCAACAACAAGCGGAGCCAAACCTAATGATGGTTCATCAAGCAAAAGGAGTTTTGGCTTAGACATGATTGCGCGGCCAATGGCTAACATCTGACGTTCTCCACCGGACAAGGTGTCTGATCTTTGTGAAATCCGCTCACCTAAGCGCGGGAAAATCGAGACGACTTGATCTACCGACTCTTTCATCTCTTTGCCATTTTTTCGCCAGATAGCACCAAGTTCTAGATTTTCTTTGACAGTTAATTCAGGAATAACCGACTTACCTTCGGATACATGTGAGATACCTAGGCGAACTAACTTTTCCGGCTTTGTACCTGTGATGGTTTGGCCCATCCAATTAACAACACCGTTCGATGGCTTATTCAGCCCAGAAAGAGCACGAAGCAAGGTGGTCTTTCCTGCGCCATTTGCGCCAATTATTGCTGCGAGTTTTCCAGTAGGGACAGCCAGTGATACCTGATTTACCGCACAGATTGCACCATGGTGAACAGTGAGGTTGGAGACATTAAGCGACATGGTTGCTTCCTGTTCCAAGATACGCAGCCATCACTGCTGGATCACGTCGCACAGTTTCAGCAGCACCACTTGCGATTACTTCTCCAAAGTTAAGAACGTAAAGCTTGCTACACACCGACATCACAACATCCATGTGGTGCTCGACAAGAAGCACAGACATATCTGCCGTTAAATTTAAAATTAGTTGGTTCATCCATTCAATGTCTTGCACACCTAACCCACCTGCAGGTTCGTCGAGCATCAAGATTGCTGGCTCGCTTACGAGTGCGCGGGCGATCGCAACACGTTTTGTATCTGGATAGGACAAAGTATCGGCACGTCGATGAGCAATCCCACCAGCGTAAACACGTTCTAGTGCAACGCGCGCCTTGTCGCGAATCTGATTTTCATCTTTTCTATTTCGACCAAACGCTGCTGAAATTAATCCTGTTTGTGAAAGATGCTGCGCACCAATCATTACATTTTCAAGAACGGTTAAGTCGCCAAATAATCCAACTCCCTGAAGAGTTCTTGCAATTCCTAAATCAACAAGTTCGTGCGGCTTTGGAAAATCACTTTTTTTCCCATTAAGGTAAAAATCTCCAGAATCAGGAGTAACCAATCCGCACAATGCGTTAAAGAGAGTTGTCTTGCCAGCACCATTTGGTCCAATTAAACCAACGACCTCATTCTTACCAATTTCTAGGTAAACATCTTGAAGAGCTCGAAGACCGCCGAAAGAGACATTAACTCTCTCGACGCGCAGCGCTGCAGTATTAGTAGACATGAGGTGCGTAGATTCTAGGCACACGGGGGCCGATTCGAGTCACTATCTCATAATTAATACTGCCGCTGGCTACGCCCCAATCATCGGCGGTGTACTCACCCCGCGAACCATCACCGAAAATAATCACCCAATCCCCAGAATTGGCGGTGGAGTCTGCGCCCAGGTCAACCACAAATTGATCCATTGATACGCGACCAATAATGGGTGCTCTCGCGCCATTGACAAAAACACCTGCACCTTGTGCCACACGTGGAATTCCATCGGCATACCCCATCGCAACAATTCCGAGCTTGGTTTGCTTGCTTGTGTGTGCGCTCGCGCCGTACCCAACTGGCGTATTTGCTGGAACAGTTTTTACCAAGTGAAGTTTTGCACGAAGCTGCATTGCTGGCATTAAGCCAAGCGAAGCGCTATCCCCCAAACTCTTTAAATCTGGGGTTAATCCATAAAGAGAAATTCCGGTGCGAACTAAATCAAAGTGTGCCGCGGAATTTTTCAAGGTTGCCGCCGAATTTGAAAGGTGCTTGATTTCAGGGTTGATTCTGTTATCTGCTAAATCTTGGACCATTTCATTAAAACGTTTTAATTGATCC
>JAGWVL010000039.1 GCA_018970885.1 Actinomycetales bacterium | reverse complement strand
GTCGAAGTGTTCGGAGCGAGCCCGAGGTTCAGTGGAGCGTTGGAAAATCAGGGTTGAGCAACCCTTTACGCAAGAATTACAGCGATAATCGCAAGGCTTTAACCCGTTTATCGCGAGTTGTAGATACCCCTGAATTAATCCAATTACGCGCTCGTTTAGGTCAACTCTTGTCACCGAGTTTGGATAAGGATTCCCGCAATTACTTTTCTTACAGTGCAACCGAAGCTGTAGGGGCGATGATCAATAAGTTGCGTATTAATAGCGGTAAGTATCAAATTACAACATCATCTGTGAAGCTTCCAGTCACTGTGATCAATGAGTTTGCAGTTGATGTCACCGTTGATATTGCTATGTTGCCAATTAACTCACGTGTGATCGTTGATAGTTTTCAAGATGTGACGATACCGGCGCAATCTAAGAAACAATTGGAGATGCCGGTTGAAGTTATCGCGCCAGGACAAACCGCTGTTTCAGTATTTATTACCGATGAAAAAGGTGATGATGTCGTACCTGAAAGTGTTTTAACTTTAAATTCAACTGTAATTGATTCAAAGGTGACCTGGTTTACGACGGGTGCTGCCGTACTCTTGCTTTTAGCAGCTGTTGCTCAAAGTGTGCGTCGCGTTCGAAGGAGGGGTAAATGAAATCTAATGAACTCTTCCGTGCTTCAGGAATAATGGCGCTGGGAACAATACTTTCACGAATTACAGGATTTATCCGCGGAATCTTGATTGTTGCGGTATTGGGTACTGCGTTACTGGCAGATACATACAACGTTGCAAACACAATGCCAAATATCTTGTATAACTTACTTGTAGGCGGTGCGCTGACAGCAATCTTTATTCCTCAGTTAGTGAGATCCTTTGATCATGAGGATGGTGGAGATGGTTTTGCATCTCGTTTAATTACAACAATCTCGCTTATTCTTTTAATTTTGGTATTGCTTGGAATGTATTTTGCACCTGCATTAGTGCGTTTATATGCACCGGAGTTCTTTACTCAAGGTTTTGAAGCCGAGAAAGAGATCGCAATTGCATTTACTCGATACTGCTTACCGCAGATCTTCTTCCTTGGTTTATTTACGATGTTGGGCCAGGTGGCAAATGCCCGTGGCTCATTTGGTCCGCTTATGTGGGCTCCGATCGCCAATAACCTGGTCGGAATCCTCTTATTTGGTGGCTTCTTGCTGCTCTCACCCGGAGTAAACATCTCAAACATCACCGATACCCAGGTTCAAATTCTGGGATGGGGAACAACATTGAGTGTTGTCGTACAAGCCTTGGTTTTAGTGCCGGTTATAAAACGTTTGGGCATCACCATTAAACCCAAACTTGGTTTAAGTGGATTGGGCAAATCATTTAACTTGGCAGGTTGGACCTTAATTTACGTATTGATTTCACAGCTTGGTTACTTAGTAACAGTCAATGTTGCGACATCCGCGGCTGTTAGAAGCGCACAGGAAGGTGTAACAACTGGTGTGGGGTACACGCCATATACCTACGCTTACTTTGTCATGTTATTACCGTACTCAATTGTGACAATTTCTATTATCACAGCGATCTTGCCACACATTTCTAAGTTAGCACTTGATGGAAAACGGGAAGAGGTCAAAGCACAATTAATTCGTGCGATTAGATTAGTTGGTGTAATTACAATACCTAGCGCTGTTGCATTTCTACTTTTTGGTTCATTGATCACTGAAGTTATCTTTATTGGAATTCCAACAGAAGACTCTCGTTACATTGGTTATGTTTTATCAGCGTTGAGTTTTGGTTTGGTTGCTTTTTCTATTAACTTAATTTTGATCCGGGGATTTAACGCCTTTGAAGATACCCGCACACAAGTCATTTCAATTTTGATTATTAATGTTATTTCAGTAGCACTTTCTTACTTATTCCTTGAATTTCTGAAAACTCGTTGGGTTACCGTTGGATTGGGTGCAGCCTTCTCCTTTAGTTATTTGATTGGTTTATTAGTAACCCTAGGTTTATTGAAGAAACACACCGGGAAGTTATCGGTACGGGAATTTTTTACTCAACATATGCGTTTACTTACTGCAGCCTTACTTGTAATGCTTCCATTGTTTGCAATGGTGGAGTACATCGCGGTTGTTGGGGTTGAACTTTCACCTGCAGCTCGTGCGGGTGAACTACTACTTGTGATGGTTGTCGCATTCTTTGGCTACATCTTTGCCGCTAAAGCGCTCAAGGTTGAGGAGATATCGATGATCCGCCACCTAGGTAGTTCGATCTCGCGCCGTTCAACAAATCTAGAGGAAAACCATTAGATTTCGGGGTCTAGGGAGCACACATGAGTGATGTAAGAAATCTCGTAATTGTTGGATCAGGTCCGGCTGGATACACCGCCGCGATTTATGCTGCTCGTGCGCAGTTAGATCCAATTATCTATGAAGGTTCTGTCACCGCAGGTGGTGCACTTATGAATACAACTGAGGTTGAAAACTTTCCGGGATTTACCGATGGAGTTATGGGTCCAGATTTAATGGACAGCATGCGCAAGCAAGCAAAGCGGTTTGGTGCCGAACTTATTACCGATGACATTGTTGAAATGGATTTAACTGGAGACATCAAGGTATTAAAGGATGGTTCTGGAAACACTGTCAAAACTAAATCGGTAATTCTTGCTACCGGAAGTGCTTACCGCGAAATTGGTTTAGTCAATGAAAAACGTCTATCTGGCCATGGTGTGTCATGGTGTGCAACATGTGATGGTTTTTTCTTCCGCGGACAAACAATTGCAGTCGTCGGTGGTGGTGATAGCGCAGTTGAGGAGGCAACATTCTTAACTCGTTTTGCAGAAAAGGTTGTTTTGATTCACCGTCGTGATTCATTGCGTGCATCAAAGATTATGGCCGATCGTGCAAAGGCAAACCCAAAGATCGAATTTATGTGGAATACCGAAGTAATTGATGTTCTGGGGGCAGACAAGGTTGAGGCGTTAAAACTTCGAAATACAGTCGATGGCTCGGAATCAGAGCGTGCCTTTACTGGTCTGTTTGTGGCTATCGGACATATCCCACGTAGCGAGTTAATTAAAGGACAGATTGATTTAGATGATGAGGGTTATGTAATTTGCGAAGGTCGCTCTACTCGAACTAACCAAAAGGGTGTCTTTGCATGTGGCGATTTGGTGGACCACACCTACCGACAGGCAATTACAGCTGCGGGTTCTGGGTGTGCCGCGGCGTTGGATGCAGAGAAGTTTTTAGCTCATTAATTTTTCACACTAGGATTAAAACCGACAATAAAGAGGAGTACGACGATGGCAACAAGCAAGGTAACGACAGCAACCTTTGATGCAGAGGTCCTTAAGAGCAGCACCCCTGTTTTGGTTGATTTTTGGGCTGAATGGTGTGGTCCATGCCGCGCAGTTGGCCCAATCCTTGAAGAGATTTCAGATGAGTACGGTTCAAAGCTCAAGATCGTAAAACTCAACACAGATGAAGAGTCAGCGATTGCGATCAAGTATGGGATTACATCAATTCCATCCATGTATGTCTTTGTTAACGGCGAAGTGGTAACACAAATTGTTGGTGCTAAGCCAAAACCAGCTCTACTCAAGGATCTAGAAAGTTTCCTCGTATAAATCCATGACAGATTTAACCGAGTCGGAGATCCGCTCATTTCAACAAGCCCGTGGCCTTGATGTCACGGGTTTTGTTGATGCGGTCACCGCACGTGCGCTTGAAGAAGCACGTTGGAAGCTCGGAGATCGTTCCTTGTATTTGCAAGATTCACCACTTATGCGCGGAGATGATGTTGCAGCGTTACAAGCACGTTTGACTGAGATGGGTTTTGATTGCGGACGTGTTGATGGAATTTATGGCCCACGTACTGAGGCTGCGGTGAAAGAGTTTCAAAAATCAGTCGGTGGCACAGTTGATGGAAAATGTGGACCGGCAACAATAATCGCATTAATTCGGCTCACCAAAATTGTTTCTGGGGGAGCTCCTTCTGTAATGCGCCAAACTGCGACTCAACAGAGTCGAGGACCTGCGTTGGCAAATAAGGTAATTGTTTTAAATCCTGAAGGTGATGATCAACTCCTTTACGATGTAGCTGTTCGTACCGAAGGTCGTTTGCTTGCTTTAGGTGCATCGGTCTTTCTTACACGTGGTGCGACCAATAATCCTTCCGAGCAGGAGCGCATCGCGTTTAGTAATAGAAGTAGCGCCGATCTAATGATCTCATTAAACCTTGATTCCTACATCAATGATAAAGCACATGGTGCTGCAACATATTTTTACGGTAGCGATGCCCATGGTGTCCATTCAATTGTTGGTGAAAGATTTGCATCTTTGGTACAACGAGAAATTTGTGCACGTACCGACTTAGCAAACTGCCGAACCCATGCAAAAACATGGGATTTACTTCGATTAACAACAGCTCCTACTGTTCGTATTGATTTGGGGTACACCAGTAACCCTGGTGATATTTCTCGAATTTCTAGACCAGATTTTCGTGATGTCATCGCTGAAGCCTTAGTAATTGCAATCCAACGGCTGTACTTAGCTGCTGAAGATGATGCAAAAACAGGAACTTTGCGAATTTCTGATCTACGTAAAGCCGGTATTCGTCGCTAAATAGCGCTCAAGCAATCCCTTGGGTATGGGAGACTTACGCCATGTCAGACATCACGCAACGCTACTCGACGGGCGCCCCACAAAATCTTGAAGAAAGATTTGCTTCTCGAGCCGCACACATGAGGCCAAGTGAGATTCGCTCGCTTTTTGCGGTGGCATCTAGACCAGAGATTGTTTCACTTGCGGGTGGCATGCCAAATCTTTCAGCGCTTCCCATGGGAATGATGGCAGATGTTGTTAATAATCTGATTCGTGAAAATGGCCAAGAAGCGTTGCAGTACGGAAATGGCCAAGGTTATCCAAAACTTCGGGAGCAAATCTGTGAGGTTATGGCACTTGAAGGAATTCGCGCAAACCCTGATGATGTTTTAATTACAACCGGCTCTCAACAAGCCTTAGACCTTATTTCACGCATCTTTTTAGATCCACAGGATGTCGTTCTGTGTGAAGCACCTTCTTATGTTGGAGCACTCGGAACTTTCCATCAATATGAAGCATCTGTTGTGCATGTTGAAACCGATGAGAGCGGCTTAGTTCCATCTGCATTACAAGAGGCGATTAAAACTGTACGTGCAACAGGTCGCAAGATTAAGTTTTTGTACACAATTCCTAATTACCAAAATCCAAGTGGTGTTTTATTGCCAGCGGCTCGTCGTACAGAGATCTTGAATATTTGTCGCGCAGCAGGTATTTTTGTCGTTGAAGATAATCCATATGGATTGTTGGGCTTTGATAAGCCATCTCCTAATGCGATGCGTGCAGAGGATTCCGAGAATGTGATCTATTTAGGATCATTTTCCAAGACGATCGCGCCTGGATTACGTGTGGGTTGGGCTCTAGTTCCGCCATCATTGAAGGAAAAACTGGTTATCGCCAGCGAATCCTCGATTTTGTGTCCATCTAACTTCACTCAGTTAACAATCTCAAATTACTTAGCCGATCAGCCATGGCGGGATCAGATCGCCTCATTTTGCGAGCTATACAAGGTGCGCCGTGATGCGATGTTGGAGTCATTAGATGAGCATTTTCCAGCGACAGCTCAATGGACAAAGCCAGGCGGTGGTTTTTATGTGTGGGTTACTTTGCCACCAGAAATCGATACAACCGCGATGATGCCAAAGGCGATCGTTGCAAAGGTTGCTTATGTTCCGGGAACCGCCTTTTATGCAGATGGTTTTGGATCATGGTCGTTGCGTTTGTCTTATTGCTACCCAACACCAGAACGAATTCGTGAAGGTGTGAAGGCACTTGGTGGAGTAATCAAACAGGAGATGGCCAGCCGTAAAGGTTTTGAGTTAAAAGGTTAGTTTGAGATCACTTTTGTAATTCGCTGTAAATCTTGTGCGCCAGCAAACTCAATAACAATTGTTCCTTTTTTTACGCTGCCTTGAATTGTTACACGAGTATCTAGTACATCACCAATTTGATCTGCAATCTCTTGAAGTTCAGGGCTGGCAGATTTTGCACCTTTTGGCTTCTTGGTTGATTGCCCCTTTGGTGCACCGGAAGAGATGATCTCTTCGGTAGCGCGGACAGATAAACCTTCCGAAACAATTCGTGCAGCTAACCTTTCAATTGATGTGGCATCGCTTAGGCCCAATAATGCACGGGCGTGACCTGCAGATAAAACTCCTGATGCAACCTTTTGCTGAACAGATGGTGGAAGGTTCATCAAACGAATTGTGTTGGAGATTAGTGGACGTGACCGTCCCAACTTTAAAGCAAGCTCGTCATGGGTACAGTTAAAATCTGTTAGTAGTTGCGAGTACGCCGCCGCTTCTTCAATCGCATTTAATTGGCTGCGATGAATATTTTCAATGAGCGCTTCGCGCAGTAATTCATTATCGGCGGTTTGGCGAATAATTACAGGAATACTTGTTAATCCCGCGGCTTTTGCAGCACGTAAACGGCGCTCACCCATGATCAACTCATATTTGCCAGGTGTTGTTTGGCGTACAACAGGAGGTTGCAAGATGCCGATCTCTTTAATAGATGCGATTAATTCATCAAGTGCAACTGGATCAAAGTGTCTACGAGGTTGACGTGGATTAGGAGAAATATCTTTGATATCGACAAGGTTTTGTTGTCCAACCTCTTTATCCCCAACAGTTAATGAGGTTGGAATTAATGCATCTAAGCCTGTACCTAATCCGCCACGACGTGCCATTAAGCGATCTCACCTTCACGTTTGTAATTAATTGAAACTACATTTGAATCAAATGGTTTCCCCCGCTCTGCTAACTCGCGAGCAACTGACATGTATGCAATAGCGCCAGGGGATAGGGGGTCATAGGTCATAACGGTTTGTTTAAATCCTGGAGCTTCTGAAACACGTACGGTGCGAGGAATTGGGATATCAATTAATTCTTTTGGATAGTGTTTTCTTATTTCATTAGCAACATCATTTGCAAGATTTGTATTGTTAAACATTGTTAATACAAGTGTTGATAATTTCAAGGTTGGATTTAATCGCTTTTTAACTAACTCAAATGTTTTTAATAGTTGTGACAAACCTTCAAGTGAGTAGTACTCACATTGAATTGGAATTAAAACTTCTTTTGCAGATGTAAATGCATTAATAGTTAGAAGACCTAGTGATGGTGGACAATCAATGAAAATGTAATCAATTGATTCACCAACCGCTGCACGATCTGCAATTAACTCTTCAATTGCATCTTTTAACCGCATCTCACGTGCAACCA